>JBBTCR010000320.1:0-2406 GCA_038043105.1 Bacteroidota bacterium | reverse complement strand
TTTGGACGTCTTCTCATCGAACTTTGGTTCGTCGACGTAGTAGCCCGTGAAATAGAGCTCAAGGTCGCGACCGATAAAATCCTTAATCGGCGAGATCTCTTTGGTGAGCTCTTGAATCCCCTCTTCCAGAAACCAACGGTAGGATGCCTTCTGAACCTCGATAAGGTCAGGAAGGGCCATGGCATCACGGGCGGCCGTGAAATAACGGCGCTCCTCTGCGTTTGGAGCTTGCCGGCGGAACATCATTGTAGGCATGGTGTTCTTGGGTGGCGCGTGAATCCGTGTTTCTCGAGACGATCTTGGGGCGAGAGAGATCAGCCGGGGAGAGATCGTGACCGAGGAGCGGACTCAAAAAGGGTGAATTGTCTTAAAATATCAAGCGGACTGACTAGCCTAGACACGAAAAACACCTCTCAACTTTTTGGCTCTGTTGAGAGGAATTTATGTGCTTTGCACGGCGGTGTGAGACATGCGAGGCTATTGGCAGCTGACAGGGACTGAACACACCGTTCAACCCATGTCAAACCGCTTGAAGTAGCGGAACTATATAATAGGATGGAGACGGGGTCAAGGCTGTAATTTCAACCCCTCAATGCACCACCTCTTGTCCACAGAGCTCTGCCACGACTTCCTTCGGGGTCTTGTAGCAAAGGGAACGCCTCGGTGTGTTGTTGATCGTTTCTTGGATGGCATAGATGTGTTGATCAGTGATTTGGCTCATATCTGTATCCCTCGGAAGAAAACGTCGGATGATTCCATTGGCTTGTTCCACCCCTCCTTTTTGATATGATGCGTATGGATCACAGAAGTACGTTTCTAAGTTGAACGTTCTTCTGAGGCTTCCGTGGTTCACACCTTCTCTCCCGTTGTCGAAGGTGATGGTTTTCCAAAGCGGTGTAGGGAACGAGAGAATGCTTTTCATGAGCGCCTCCTCTGTCTCTTTCGCCGTCCCATCCGAAAGGCGATGTATCATCACATACTTCGCCTTTCTTTCGTATTGAACCGAGAGCCTTGGCTTTTGTCTTGAGAACACCATTGAATCCGTTTCCCAATGTCCGTACTCTTTTCGTTCGTTGATTCCCTCTGGTCGCGCATGGATGCTCGTTCGTTCAGGAATACAGACCTTTTTCCATCTTCGACCCACTCTTCTCTTGCGTCGTCTTCGCTGTTGAAACACAAGATACTTGTATACGTCCTCAAACCTTCCTTTGCCTGCGTAGATCCACTGAAAGATGGTTTCGTGGCAGACGTAGCGTCCTGCCATGAACATCTCTGGATGATATTTCATGACTCCAGCAATCACATGAGGCTTGAGTCCTCGACGCAACTCTTTCAACACATGAGATTTAAGAACGGGGTCTTCATCGATTTTGCATCTTCGATCCCTGTTGCGCCTTCTTCTGTCTTCTGCTTTTTCTTGTGCCAAGACGGCTGAATACACCCCATCTTTTCCGCTGTTTCGAACAACCTCTCTTGAAATGACCCCGTGGTTTCGATGGAGAACTCGACCAATGTCCCGGAGAGACACATGAGCCTTGAGACGAATTTCCATCATTTGTCGCTCTAAATACGTCAAAGGGCAGCCTTTCATACCCTCTAAGGATATGCATTCGAGGGTGATTTGGCTCTGGGGTGGTGCATTGATGTTAGAACTGGGGGGCTCCATCCTCCCCTTGACAAAAGCCTGAAAAAGGGGTATCCTTACTCTTCAAGTAGCTCCGGTGCCCGATCCTTTCCAACGTGTTGCTGACGGACCTTCTGGGAGCCTCGAAGGAGGTACTTTCGGAAGCCACTCTTGAAGACGTAGGCTCCGGTTTCGACTGGATCCTCACATCATCAAGCCCATGGGAACACCTTCGTTACGGCGAATGGTTTCCCGCCCCGTCATCAACACATTGCATAGGATCGTTTTACAACTAACGCCTCATAGACGAGGAGAATCCTTACACACCCCGAACCCGGGTCGTGCGTAAGACGAGTACAGCCTTCGCGACGGCGGATACGTCTGCCTCCCCCGAAGGAAGTGCTCATTGAATAGACGGTCTTCGGACCTACCTATTCATCTTCTCATCTATGCGGCGTTTTTTTGTTCTCAGCTCTCGTCTCAGCTTTCATCTCAGTTCTCTTTATCCACAATTGGGGATTGACAAAAATATTTTTTGTGACAACGGAGTAGTACATGTCCGAAGTTATTTTAACGGCGTCGATTGTGGGACTTGATGCGCATCGAGTTCATGTGGAGGCGGATATCTCTCCGGGGTTGGGTGCGTTTATTGTTGTAGGACTTCCGGATGCGGCGGTGCAGGAGGCGCGGGAACGGGTGCGGAGTGCACTTAAGCAAAGTTCTTGTGCATTTCCTCGGACGCGGATTGCGGTGAACTTGGCGCCGGCGGATGTGAGGAAGAG
>JBBTCR010000319.1:0-3522 GCA_038043105.1 Bacteroidota bacterium | reverse complement strand
TTGTTGAGCTGGAATTTCGATCGTTGCGCGCTGACTGTAACCGCCTTGTGAGAGGACTTCAACCGTGAGCGGAAACCGGTACGGTGGAAATCGCTTGCCTTGGACGATCTCCAGTTCCACTCGTCGCTCTTTCTTGTCGTACTTCCAGCGAGCCGTCACTATCGGAAATCCTGGGCGACGAAGCCACTGGTCGAAGAACCAACCGAGTTCCTTGCCTGAGATTCGCTCGAACTGCTCACACAATTCTTCGGTGACAGCGGTTTGGTGGCGGAAGCGACTGTAGTATGATCTGATGCCTGAGAAGAACAGGCTATCACCAAGAAGCGACCGCAGCATATGGAGCGTCCACGCCCCTTTCTGATAGCTGTTGGTATTCAGCAGGTCAACAAGATGGCTCTGCAGCGAATCAATGACCGGCCGTTCATGTGACTCGCGCGCCTGTAAAATCTCGCTGCGGAGCTTGCTCATCTCCTCCCTAAACGCCGGATCGCCCCGCGACTTCTGCACCCAGAGTTTCTCGAAATACGTGGCGAATCCTTCTGAGAGCCATAGATGGCCCCACGAGCGCGGCGTCACCGCATCTCCAAACCACTGATGAGCTGTTTCGTGGGCAATGAGCCCCACGGTCATCTCCCGTTCGCGGAAGGTGTTGTCGTTGTAAAAGATCGCGCTTGCGTTCTCCATTCCGCCGTAGCGTGTGGTGCTCTGAAGATGAGCGAGCTTTTCATAGGGGAAAGGCCCGACAGTCCTTGCGAAGAACTCTACGATTGCTCCTGCACTGACGAACGGTCCGGGAAGATAATCGCGAATCTCCGGAGCCACGTATACAGTTTGCCTCACGCCGGGCGCGAATTCGCTTAGGCCCACGGCGTTTAGTCCAAGATCAAACGATGTCAACGGTGCGGCCGCAATGACCATAAGATAGACTGGAATCGGTCTGCTTATGCTCCATCTGGTTAGGGTGCGGAATTTCCCGGAGAAGCTTTTCGTCTCGGGCAGGCGCCTTTCCTCCAGCAGCGCACCGTTGGCGATGACTTTCCGGTCGCTCGGTGCCCGGATATTCCATGTCACCGTGGCCTTGTCGCTCGGATGATCGACGGAAGGGATCCAGTAGCGTCCTCTGTTCGGCCAGTTGTCGCCGAAGCCGGTCCAGCGACCAGCTTCGTCCGTTCCAATGATGAGTCCGTCTTTCACAGCCCCACCATACTTCACCACCACAGTGAATGTATCAGCAGAGGGTCGAGAAAGCTTCTTCAGCGGGATGCTGATCGTCGCACTATCCCGTAGAAATTGAACCGGCTTTGAATTGATCCAGACTGTGTCGACCCGAAGTGCGATCAGGTCGAGTCTGAGTTTCTCGACCGGCCGGTAGCGCCGCACGGTGAGCTCAGCGTATCCCTGGATGAATCGACCGGTGTCGGGGAGCTCAAGCGTGAAGGTGTAGTGGAGAACGTCGATGCCGGGATGGTAGATGTGCAAATCACTCTGTTGTGAATAAAGAGGCGCACAGAAAAGCGTTAGTGCGACGAGAAAGCTTGACCAGAGCGTTGTGTTGTTCTTGTCCATTTCTATCTTCACTTGGAAAAATCCTTTTCGGAACGCGAGGGTATGCCGGCTATCGGAGGAAGAGGATTGCCACCCCGCCTACGGCCACGAATGCACCAACGATTGCCTTCCAGCTCAGAATCTCTTTTTGGACGTACTTGACGAGCGGCAACATCATGATCGGGACAGTTGCCATCAACGTTGCAGCAATACCGACCTTCGTGTGGCTAATGGCGACAAGGCTCAACGTGATCCCCAGATACGGGCCGAGAACGGCGCCTAGCAGGGTCAGACCGAGCGCTCTCCGATCCTTCAGGTAGACTTGGAAGGTGTTATCATATCGCCCCGCAAGCTTCGCAAGAGGGAGGATGACGACGACTGCAGAAGCGATCCGCACGAGTGAGGCCACGAATCCGTTGATTGTCCCCTCCAGGAAAGCCATCTTGGCGATCACAAGACCCACGCCTTGACCAACCGATGCGAGGACAGCGCACAGGATGCCGATGCCAAAGTGCCGCTTCGAAAGGGAAAAGGATTCACGTCGCTCGAGCACGACGATCGACACACCGAAGAGCGTCACAGCCATGCCGAGTCCGCCGAGCCACGAGAGAACCTCCCCCAGCAGGATATAGGCCAACAATGCACTGATGGCGGGCGCAATCGATGCAATGAGCATCGTGAGCCGAGCGCCGATGTATTCATACGACTTGAAGAGAAACGAGTCGCCGAGGACGAGACCGATCACGCCGCTGATGGCGAGGTTCTGCAGCTGTGATGAGGAGAGACGCACCTCGATCCCCGCTATCACCACCGTCACGAACAGAAGCACGCTGGCAAGGATCAGTCGGGTCACGTTAAGCCGGATGGGCCCGACCCGGGCTGTTGCGGCCGAAAATGCGAGCGCGCTGCCCGACCAGCAGCAAGCGGTGAGCAGCGCGCTCAGTTCACCCAAGAGTGGCATGTCGATGAGAGAAGCTTTCTGATGACTCCTACGCGCCTTCTGTCCCTGAAAACAGAGAATGGAGATTCAGCGAGCGGGTTTTCGTTTTGCTGGCGAGCGTGCAATACGTGCGGGCCAATGTATCTTTACCAGCCCCGAGCACGGTGCTCACTAAACCCAACGCTTCGCCGTATTCGCTCGCAGGAAGACTCTTCATAATTCGCTTCCAAATCGCTTCCTCCAAGACGTTGAAAGCAGTCTGCACCTCCGAGAGATCAAAGCCGGATGCGAACCTCTCCCTCGCGATCGTTTCTGCGTGGGCAATCATCGGACCCAGGTTTCGCTCCTTCACACCGCGGACGGTCAGTACGTAGAGGGCCTTCAACCGCTGATGCGTTTGCTCTTTTCCGGCCTGTTCGTAGCCCTCAGGTGCGTGCGTCCCACAGCCGCTTCAGCGGCCGCCAGGATTTCATCGGTTGAATCGTGAAGAAGTTGTAAGAGATCCATTGTGATGCTTCCTTGATTAGCAACTATCAATCGCTCATAACAACCAGTAATTCCGCTATCGGACCTCAAGATAATCTCTATCCGGGAGCTTCGGGAACGGCGTGTGGGGCTCCGTCTGGTACCAGTACGCAACCGAAGCCATGTCGTCTTGCAGCGGGAGGTATCGGCCGTCAGCACGCCAGCCGAGAGCCTGGATTGTCACTCTCAGATCCTTCTCGAACCGAATGGGATCCATAATATGCCACCTGTACAGGCCGAATCGTTGCTGCGAGTTGTACAGACCATCGGGACGAATCACCTGCGCAAGGCCGCTGTACGGTGAGTTGAATTCCTGATACTGATGTGTGACCTGGTTTTCAAAATTGTACGAGCCGCAGAAATAGTCCTCGGTTCCCGTGCCGCAGATCGTCGGGAATTTGTCGTCGCCATCCATGAAGAACTTAATCTCCCCTTCTCCCCACCATCCATTGTTGTTGACGCCCCATGCCATGTAGGTGCCGACATAATGCCCCCAGCCCTTGACGCCATCC
>JBBTCR010000318.1:0-3857 GCA_038043105.1 Bacteroidota bacterium | reverse complement strand
GGAGCGATCCCCGCTCACCCGGACAATGAGTACGGCTGGGAGAAGATCTACTCGGAGCGCGTGGCAATGGCGTATGAACGTCGCTACGGAATGCAGGTTCGCATTGCGCGTTTTCAAAACTGTTACGGTCCGGAAGGTGCGTGGACCGGTGGGCGCGAAAAAGCTCCCGCGGCGATCTGCCGCAAGGTGGCTGAGGCTCAAGATGGCGGCACGATCGAAGTCTGGGGCGACGGCACTGCGATTCGCTCGTACACGTATGTGGGCGACATGATCGATGGCATCTACCTCTTGATGCACTCTGACTTGCACGGCGCGGTAAATATCGGTTGTCCCCAGTATGTGACGGTGGATGAGCTCGTGAAAACGGTCGCCAAGGTGTCCGGCAAGAAAATCAACATCAAGCACGTGCCGGGCCCGGTCGGCGTGCAATCGCGCAACTTCTCGAACAATCGCATCTATTCTCTCGGCTGGCAAGCAAAGATTTATCTTGAGGATGGCATCAAGTTCACATATCCGTGGATTGAGGCACAGGTGAAAGCGGCAAGATCCAGGAAGGCATAGTCTCTCTCGTTCAAATTGGAAGAAAGCCCCATTCAGAGAGGGCTCCTTTTGCTGTGGTTCCTTGCCTTGTGAGTCAGTTGTTTGATGATTGCCCAGCAACTCATTGGATTTCGAGCCAATAGGGGTTGACTCTTATCACAGTAGATTTCAACATCATCGTTTTCATTGAAGTCACGGGGGAAACACGGTAGATCGATTTGTTGTGCTAGATTCGATATCTGAAACACTATGATGGGAAAGGATAAAGGATATGAGAAGTCGAACCGCTGTTATCGTTGCTTGCGTCTTGACTTTTGCTACGGCTGGGCGTGGACAAGAGACACAAAGTTCGGGTAATCTTGAGAACTCGCTCGAGAAGCTTTCCCGGGACGCAGCAAAGAAGTACGTCGCGCCCGTCGTCACGGGTTTTGGTTCGGATCTGAATGCGGGATGGTTCCATCGGGCACCGCGTGCCGAGCTTTTCGGATTCGATCTCGAGCTGGGCATTGTTGTGATGGGAACACTCTTTTCAGACGAGAGCAAGACCTTCCGCACAAGCGGAATCTTCCAGTTCGATTCTTCGCAAGCAGCTTATCTGACGGACAATATCAACGATCCGTCCTATAACAGTCTGCCGCCGGCTCAGAAGGATCAGGCTCGGAGACAGATCATTAACCAAATCAGAGGAAAAGACTTCACAGTTGGGATCTCCGGTCCCACCATCATCGGCAGTGGGGAAGATAGCATCAAAGTGGGATTTCAGGGTGGCCAATTCATCTTCGTGGACGCGTTGGGAGGACAACACACGGTCGCTGTCCCATCCACCAGTCTTGCTTTGCCTGTTACAGGTCTTCTCGGTGACAAGAAGATATTAGGAAGGAACATCATCCCGCTGGCTGCACCCCAGCTGAGTGTCGGAACGATCTTAGGCACTCAGTTCACCTTCCGCTACCTGCCCGAGTACAAGATCAGCGATGAGATCGGAAATACGAAGTACTTTGGCTGGGGGATTCAACACAATCCTGCAGTTTGGTTCCCCGGGGAGTTTCCTATCGATATCTCGGCGAGCTTCTTCAGTCAGGATATCAGAGCGGGATCGATATTTGAAGCGAAAGCAACTGCCTTCGGCGTCAACGCCAGCAAACGGCTTGGCTGGGGATTCCTCAATCTCACGCCTTACGTGGGTTATATGTTTGAGAAATCGAGCATGACGTTTACGTATGACTACTTCCTGGATACGCCTACCGGTCAAATTCCACAGAAAATCGTTTTCGAGCTCGAAGGCGAAAACAAGACTCGCCTCACACTTGGCCTTAGCATCAAGGTCTTGATCGTGAACGTCAATGCAGACTACAACATTGGCACGTTTAATTCCTTCAGTGCGGGAGTCATGATCATCATCTAGAGTAATTTCTTCTGTGGTTCGAAAGGCTGGCTCTGTCTGAACCAGCCTTTTTTGTTTCCAAGGCTCGAGTGACGTGGTGTGCCAAGCCAGGCATAGTTCTTCCCGACTACGTCGGGACTCGAACTGACTGCGGTTTCTTGGCTTCGCACGGTCGGGACTCGATCAGGATGTCTTTATTTTGGTGACGGCGTGTGCTTATGCCGCTTTGTGGCACCTCCCGCTCTTTGTGATCCCGCACATTAGCGAGATCCTGCAAAGCGCGACCGTACAGCGGGGCTGCATTTTCCGTACTCCCTACTGTTCCTTCTCACCGCGTACTTCTCACTATTCACCAGCCCGGTGTCTTCCTGGCCTTTCTTTCTTTCATTGATTTGTGTATCTTCTCGTCGATTCGCTTTTCGCGGCTCACTATTCACTTCTACTATTTGCTATTCACGCTTCATCGTTTACGAACTCAACTCTCTCGATGAAAAAAGCACTCATTACGGGAATCACGGGCCAGGACGGCTCATATCTCGCCGAATTACTCCTGAGTAAGGGCTACGAGGTGCACGGCATCATTCGCCGAGCAAGCACCTTCAACACGCATAGGATTGACCATATCTACGTTGACCCTCACACTTCGGGTGCAAAGATCCATCTCCACTACGGCGATCTCTCGGATCCGGGTCTCATGACCGAGATGATGTACAACATCAAACCGGATGAAGTCTACCATCTTGGCGCGCAAAGCCACGTAAGAGTCTCGTTTGACATGCCTGAGTACACGGGAGATATCACGGGGCTCGGAACGACGCGGTTGCTCGAAGCCATCCGACGAAGCGGCATCAAGACGAGGTTTTACCAGGCTTCATCATCGGAGATGTTCGGTGCGGCTCTGGCTCCACAAGGCGAGGGAACCCCGTTTCAGCCACGAAGCCCCTATGCAATCGCAAAAGTCTATGCGTACTGGATGGTCGTCAACTATCGGGAGGCCTACAAGATTCACGCGTCGAACGGTATTCTCTTCAATCATGAGAGTCCGAGACGCGGCGAGGTGTTTGTGACGCGAAAGATCACGCGGGCGATTGCCAATATTCTCGCCGGCAAGGAAAAGAAACTCTACCTGGGCGCGCTGGATACGAAACGGGACTGGGGATTCGCTCCGGAGTTCGTCCAGGTCATGTGGCTCATGGTGCAGCAGGACCGGCCGGACGACTATGTCGTGGGGACGGGTGTAAGCTATTCCGTGCGAGAGTTTCTGGAGAGCGCCCTACAGTATACCGGTGTCGAGATCGAGTGGATAGGGAAAGGGGTAGATGAGAAGGGAAGGATCAAGAGCTACAAGACACCCTATCAGGGCGCGCTGAAGAGTGGAAGCGTCGTCGTTGAGATCGATCCGAAATACTTTCGCCCGACGGAAGTGGATCGGCTGGAGGCAGACATTCGAAAGGCAAAGGACAGACTGGGCTGGCAGCCTCAGGTGCTTTTCTCGGATCTCGTCAAGGTCATGGTCGACCACGATATGCTGCGTGTAGGTTTGAAGCCGCCCGGTGATGGGATCAAGATCCTTCAGAAGAAAGACTTCGGCTGGACGAATCACGCTGTTGCCTCGCAGGAACAGATAAAGGAAAGCATTGGATAAGAACTCGAAAATCTTTGTGGCAGGGTATCGCGGACTGGTCGGATCTGCGATCCTCAGAAAACTTCAGGCACTGGGTTACGCCAATATTGTAGCGCGGGATCGGGCGGAACTTGACTTGCGCGACAGCGAAGCCGTCAACCGGTTTTTCGCGAGTCAAAAGCCCGAGTATGTGTTCCTCGCCGCGGCAAAAGTCGGCGGCATACTGGCCAACAACACGTACAAGGCAGAGTTTATCTACGACAACATCGCTATTGCGACGAATGCCGTGGATGCAAGCTACCGGTTTGG
>JBBTCR010000317.1:0-1437 GCA_038043105.1 Bacteroidota bacterium | reverse complement strand
GATATGAGATGACGGCGGATGGCCGCATCTTTAGTGATGGGCTCGAAGTCGTCATCCTGGATGTTCGAATCGTCCCTCCGGCACACGAAGGCCCTGGTCAGCCCCCGTTGACCCTGAATGAGTGGTTGCGAGGATCTCTTCGCCGATTGAGCGCATGTCTGAAAACCATGGGAACCAACCTGCATGGCTGTCCCCTTTCTGTAGATGCCGCCTATGTTTCCCCCGAGAACATTGACCTGATTGAGCAGCTGGAAATGCATTTGGTCAGCAAGCTTTCCGCCAACCGAAAGGTGGAAGGGGATGTGGGCGGGGCGATCATGGCCAAGGTTGGCTACTTCGCGGGATTGGCTATCTTTGTCGAACACCATCGATGCCGTTTTCTTCCAGGGGAGGATGGGGTTGAATACCAGCGTAACACGGTCCATGTGCCTTCCTTGAGGAGGGATGTCCTGGCTGTGACCTTCCTCCGTGAGACCGATTTCGTAGTGTACTTCACAACAAAGCTGGGGATGAAGACCATCACACTCCGGAACATCCTCCGCTATCGCTGGCAACTGGAGCGGATCTTCTGGATTCTCAAGCAGGACATCGGGATTGGCGACATCCACAACCAAAAGGAGAACCGGGTCGAAACCAGAATCTATCTTCATCTCATCTTTGCCCAGGTGGCCCGAGAAGCGGCCAATGTTTTCAATTGCTCGCCCAAAGACATCATCCGAAGCATTCGTTGCTCCCCGAAAAGGGCCCTGCAGGAACTTGGCTTCCATTCAGCTTTTGCAACTGAACAGTTCTTGGGACCTGTATCAACAACGCCTTTGGCTGCATAAGAATCAAAGTGTGCCAAAGTGTTTTTGGAAGGACTTGATACCAACGAGCAGAAAATCTTTGTCAATGAAGCGGAATGGAACGCTGCCCTAGAAGCGTTGAACATCACTCAGGAACGGCATGTCCGTATCGCCACGGAGGGTGCCCTGCTGGGCAGTGTATTGGAACATGGGTTCAACCCGAAGATTGTTATTGTCAGTGACGATGCAGGGCAGTTCAATATTCTGCTACATGCCCTGTGCTGGATCCACGCTGAGCGGACAATCAACAAACTCGTCGGTACCAACGATGAACAACGCCTAGCTCTGGATGAAATACGCACCCAAATCTGGGACTATTACGATGAGCTGAAAGTCTACAAAGGGGCTCCTTCGGTTGAAAAAAAGGTCGCTTTGGAAGCACGCTTCGATGAGATTTTCACCACTCAGACTTGCTTTGCGACCTTAAACCAAGCACTCAATCGGTTGCACAAGAACAAGTCGGAGCTCCTGTTGGTGCTTGATCGTCCGGATATCCCCCTTCACAATAACACCAGTGAGCGCGATATCCGCGAATACGTCAAGAAGCGCAAGATCAGTGGTTCCACTCGAAGCGAACTCGGTCGTCGCTGCC
>JBBTCR010000316.1:0-1409 GCA_038043105.1 Bacteroidota bacterium | reverse complement strand
GGGTGAGCTTATCTGGGGTGCACTGCCGCAGGAGGCCTCGATCGTGACACATAGAACTTGGAACCAACCACTGCTGTCCGGTTTAAAAGCCTTGGAAATACAGTTGATTGTCGACATTCGGGTCATCGATCTCCGGTGTATGTTGAGCAAGAGCCTGCAAAACGGGGGTTTTGTGGAAGAGCGTGATGCTCAGAATCTGTAGAATCGTGTAGGGGCTGTGATGCAGGCGCAGTCGCTTGCGCACGATGGCGATGAGAACGTATACAGAAATGGCGATCCAGATTTGCGTCTTCACCGCGTTGGCTGAAGTTCCATAGAAAGACTTGATCCGCAGATGCTGCTTGATCCATTTGAAGAACAACTCGACTTGCCAGCGACAGCGATAGAGTTGGGCGACGGTGATCGCCGGCTCGGTCATATTGTTGGTCAGAAAGATCAAGGTCTTGCCGGTGTCCGGATCGGTATAGCCGATGCGCCGCAAGGTGTCGTGGTACTGACGATGAGAATAGAAGCCGGTCAAAACAACGGTCTGGTCGAACCGAATGCCAGTGGCTTTGTCCACTGGCGCCGAGTAGCGTCGCCGGAACTGAAAGTTGGTCTTGGCACGGGTGACGAAGAACGCCGAGGCGCGGTGAATACGATGAAGGCGGCGGAAGTCCACATAGCCCCTGTCCATGATGTAAAACGCGCCGGGGTCGAACCCCAAGTCGTCGAGGATGTTCACGTCGTGAACATTGCCTGGAGTAATAATGACAAGGGTTGGGAAGTTGCCTTGCAAGGCCAAGAGCGTGTGCAGTTTCACCGCCGCTTTCGTCTTGCGAAACTTCGCCCAAGGGAACAAGGAGAGACACAGATCGATGGTGGTAGAGTCCAAGGCGTAGGCCGCACTCGCCAAATCCGCTCCGAACGGTTCCCCGGCGTACAGTTCCACCGCTTGCGCAATCAGGACGTGCGCGAAGTCGCTGAAGATTCGCCAATCCCGTTTCTCGTTGGCGTCCGCAAGGGTGCTCTTCGGCACGTGCTGACGAATGCCGGTGTGATAAAGTTTGCCGCCAATGGCCTTGAGGCAGGTCTCGATGTCCCGCAGGCTCTCCCGATAGGTCAACTGCGCGAAACTCATGATCTGAAATTGCGTGTAGCAACTCAGCTTCCTGACGTGTTTGTCTCCCTCGTATCGCTCGACGCATTTCCCAAACTCGTACTTCGGCACGTAATCCATCAACTGCGCGAACACCGACCGCCCTTCTTGCATGATTCATCTCCCTTCGTGTTTGAAGAGAAAAGACCCTGCAAAATGGCGTTCGCAAATTGAAATGCAAAAATGTAATCATGTGCGTTTCGTATCGGCTACATAGGGCTGACATCATTATCGATAGAAATTAAACCGGACACTAGTGACAGAAACTGTA
>JBBTCR010000315.1:0-1894 GCA_038043105.1 Bacteroidota bacterium | reverse complement strand
GCACGCACGTCCCTACGGCTCGGTGCGCGTCCAGGGCAATCCTGACGACATCCCACCACCCTACAGGGAGCTCACACAGAAGGATCTCTCCCGGAGAGATCTCTGGGAACAAGTGCTGTATGAGGGTATGATGGAGTGCCTTGGCTACAGCAAAAACCAGGAGCCGTTTGTTCGCTTAGCTCGCGCAGCAACGCTTCAACAATTCCGACATCACCACCTTGAGCAAGATGCCGCAAGAATTCAAGCCTTTCTCTTTGGCGTAGCGGGTCTCTTGCCAAAGGTGCGCTCGGTGAAAGAAAGAGAATCTCGGAACCTCGTCCGGAATCTTGCGAAAGACTGGCGGCAACTTAAAAAGACCTATCGCGCAACAATCTTGCATCCAGCCGACTGGCAGTTCTTTCCCACCCGACCAACGAACTTTCCTACAGTCCGTCTGGCCGCAGCGAGCGTCCTCATTCAACGATTGCTTTTGGATGACCTCTTCCGCAAGATCATCCAGACGATGAAGTCCTCAGACAATGAGAGTGCAAAGCTTGACTCGTTGCGCAACCTCCTTGGTGTTGCCGCATTGGAGTTCTGGTCCAACCATTATCATTTCGACGAACCAACGGCAGCGCCCGTTCGCGCACTGGGAGCTGAGCGTATCAACGACATAATTGTCAATGCGATCATCCCGCTGGCGTTGCTTTACGCTCGAACGTTCAAGGATAGGGCGGTGCGTGAGAAAACACTGAAGCTGTACGAGTCGCTCCCTCCGTCAATGGAGAATTCTGTCACCCGGCTGATGGCCAAGCAACTGCTGAAGGGTAGGATGCAGCTCAATTCCGTCGGCGCGCAGCAAGGTGTGATTCAACTCTATAAGTTTTACTGCCGGGAGGAACGATGCGTGGAATGTGAGGTAGGAAGGGTGGTGTTTCGAGAATGAGGCTGGGGTTTGTCGTAAGTTTCAAGTTTTGGGTTTCTGGGTTCTGAGGTCTGAGTTCACTGTTCACAGCTGAGTTTTCCGCCGAAGGCGGATGCGCCTCTGGCGCACAAGTTTCAGGTTCATAGTCTTCTGTCATCTGCATTCCGCATTCTGCCTTCTGACTCCTGATTTCTCCCTCACGTCTTCTGCTGCTTTTTCTTTGCCGCCGGGAAGAGTACGTTATTGAGGATGAGCCGATAACCGGGGGAGTTCTTGTGCAGTGTCAAATCAGTCGGTGGATCACCTACGGCATGTTGATAGTCCTCCGGATCGTGCCCTCCATACCACGTGAACGTCCCTCGACCGAAGTTGCCGTGAATGTATCTCGCCTCTTCTGTCCCCTCCCGCTGTGCGAGGACCACGACAGTACGCTTAACTAAACTCTTGCGAAACGCGGTTGTCTGTCCCATAAATCCCTTAACGATTGAGACATGGTTTTGCGTCAACATCGTGGGGACAGGATCGTACTTTGCTGAGAATTCAAAGAGTGTGAAGTAATCGGTGTTCGGATCACGGGCTGGTGGCGGGTCGCTTGGCGGAACATCGATGTCTGAATATTCATACCGCATCGGGTTCATATCGAGCTTGAAATTCTCAAACGCCAGCGTCTTGCTGAAATCAAGCTTCTTCTGAGCATCCGTATCAGGCGGGTCGCCGTCAAACATCACATCACAGATGTCCAGATTCTCCGCGGCAAGCGCAATGTCATAGCTATCGGTCGCTGAGCACATTGCAAACATGAACCCTCCTCCCGCAACGTAGTCCTTGATCGTTCGGACAACGGCTTTCTTTGCATCAGACACCTTCTTGAATCCTAAGCGCCTGGCTTCTTTCTCATACAACAGTTGCTGCTCAATATACCACTGAGCGTACCGATAGTTGGCATAGAATTTTCCATACTGCCCGGTGAAGTCCTCGTGGTGGAGATGC
>JBBTCR010000314.1:0-7116 GCA_038043105.1 Bacteroidota bacterium | reverse complement strand
ACAGCTCAGTGGATTCTATAATTGAATCACAGAATCATTGGTTCATTTCTATTTGGCTTTAGCCCAGCGTAGGCAAGCAGCAAAAAATCGCCAATAATTCATTCGCTTCGACCAGAAGGGACTGGACCTCATCTGTTCGCAACTGTTCAGTATCGAGGAGCATCTCGAGCCAGAAGACAGTCTCGTCCGTTTCCTCAACAACGGTTCCGATCTTCGAGATGAATTCCGCCCTTGATCGGGATCGACAAACAGCCCGATAGTTTGCCGCTACTGAGGTCGCTGATCGAAGAAGCTGGCGACCGATCACACGCGCCTCATCGCTCTTCGGCAGTGCGCGGAGGGTTCTAATAATCCTCAGTGCTAACTCTTTGGTCCGCTGTTTCAGCTTTTCAGACAGATATTCCATCTTACCAATGAATCAATAATCAAATGAATCAATGGATCAGTCCTTCATTCCCTTATACACTTTCCCTTCTTTCATCACAAAGACCACACGGGTGAGCGCTTTGATGTCGTCGGCGGGGTTGCCATCGGTGGCGATGATATCCGCGTACTTACCCGGCTCAATCGTCCCAATTTCCTTCTCCATACGAATCAGCTCGGATGCCGTGATCGTCGCAGATCGGATCGCATCAATGGGCCTCATGCCGTATTCCACCATCTTCACAAACTCACGTGCGGATGTGCCGTGCTCGTAGGCGCCGACATCAGTACCAAAGGCGATCTTCACTCCCATCCTCATCGCCTTTTGGAACGTCTCCTTGTGAAGCGGGATGATTCGCTTTCGCATTTCTGTCATTCCCAGTGGGGTTTCCGCAATGTAGACGCAGAGCGTTGGGCACCAATACGTGCCACGCTCAACCATCAGTTTCAGTGTTTCATCGTCAAGCATCATCCCATGCTCAACAGAACGGACACCGGCGAGAACGGAATTCTTTGCGCCCTGACCCCCATAGGCGTGGGAGGCGACATCCTTGCCCCAACGCTTCGCTTCGTTCACGATGAGCTCAATATCTTCTTTCGAGAAGGTGCACAGCGGCTCCATCGTAACGGGATTGATTTGGCTTGTTCGGCCAGTTGCATACACTTTGACCAGATCCGCCCCATATTTCACAACGCGGCGAACTGCCGCGATCATGGCATCACGGGAATCGGTGAGCATCGCGGGGTCCGGAACCTGGATGTCGGGGTTGATGCCCTCGAGGTTCATATGTCCGGCTGTGATTGTGAGCGCATCGGCCGCAACGAGCAAGCGGGGACCCGGGATGATCCCCTGGTTGATGGCGTCTCGGATCGCGACATCTGCAAAGCCGGCGCCTTCGCTATCGACATCTCGCAGCGTTGTGAAGCCAGCTTCGAGATCCTTTCTGGCAGCCGCGACACCCTGCACCGTGCGAAATGCCTGTGACTTGGTGATGATCGGCGGAATGGCTCCCTCGTCTTCCGGCTGCAGCAGGATATGCGTGTGACAATCGATGAGGCCGGGAAGGACTGTGTGCTTTGAGAGATCAATGACCGTCGCGTCTCGGGGAATGGAAACGTTGGATCCGACTGCCTTCACTCTCGAGCCGTCCACAAGAATGATCTGGTTTGCGAGAACCGAGCCGCTCTTCGGCTCGATCAACCTGCCGGCTTTGATGACAGTTATCTGTGACAGGCTGGACGAAGCTAGAATGAGCGAGAGGGTCGCAATAAGCGAAATTATTCGTTGCATGGATAGATCTCCTGAAATAGGTGTGAGTGGTCGATCAAGCTAACCCGCTCTCCGTAGCTCCTCTGGGTTTCAATCAAATACTGAAACCTGACAGGTCTTTGAGACCTGTCAGGTTTATTCAATCGTCACCGCCGATGAATTGCTCCAGGCCTTTCTCGTCTCCGTATGTTTGGTGAGCTTGAATGAAGGATTCTTTGGATCCAAACCAGTCGAGGACTTCTTTTCTCCTCAAGAATGTAGGTTCATCCGATAGAAGCATTTGATATGATGAATGGAGGTACGATTCGAAGTGTTTGACAAACCCGTGCCGCTGCGGATTCAAATGGATGTAGAGAATAACCCGCATGAAGTAACTTTCGGAAGCTATTTCGATTCGTCCAAAGGGTCGTTGAAACAATGCTCCAGTTCGATGGTATGCGTTGTTGACTGATCTTGCGTATGCGTTGAAAAGATTCGAGAACTGTTGTGATGGATCGGGGCTCACTGACGGCGGTGTAGAATGAGCAGATGTCTCGGATCTGTCCCTGATTCTCACTAGGATGTGAAAGTGATTTCTCATCAATGAGTAAGCGTAGGTACCAGCGACAGGAGGGATGTGCTTCTCGTAGAGTTGCAGGAAGTAAGCATAATTTCTGTCTTCAATGAATATGTTCTCACGGTTATTTCCGCGATTGTACACGTGGTAGAACTTACCGAGTTCAAGTTTGTGAAAGTCTTTCAATTTGTCCTCGCTAATCCTCTCCTGTCTTTCAAACCTGACAGGTTTTGGAAACCTGTCAGGTCTGCTGTCACAAGAGCCCTTTGAGTTTCTCATACCCCGCGCGGCTCACGGGCAATTTCGTTCCATCCTTCAAAATCGCCATCCGGCTGTCTTTGGCGTAGAGTTCGATGCGTGCTAGTCGCTCGACGTTCAGGATGAACGAGCGGTGGATTCGAACGAACCGTTTCCGGTCGAGAGAAGATTCGAGCACCGAGAGTCGCTGCTGCTTGAGGTGCGTTTTTCCTTCAAACCTGATCGCGATGTAGTCATCCTGCGCTTCGACGTAGTCAATCTTATCGACGGGAATAACGTGCACCCTGGATCCATCTCGCACCAGGACTCGTTCGAGAGGGACATCCGGCGCTCGAGCGTCTGCTACGACTTCGCTGAGCGGAAAAGATTCGTTTCGCGCAACCTTCTGCCGGGCTCGCTCAAGCGCCTCATCAAAGCGCTCTTTGGTAAAAGGTTTCAGCAAATAGTCAACCGCGTGCACCTCGAATGCTTTGACTGCGTACTGGTCGTAGGCTGTCACGAAAACGACGGAGAGATTCTTGTCAACGAGCTCGAGCACTTCAAAACCGTTGAGCTTCGGCATCTGAATATCGAGAAAGACAAGATCAGGTTTCAGCTCGGTGATCGCTTTGACTGCTTCGAAGCCGTTCGAGCATTCAGCGATAATCTCGATATCAGAGTGCGGGGTGAGAAACTCGTGCACGATGCTGCGCGCAAGCTCCTCGTCATCGACGATGATGGAACGGATTTTTCGCATAGATAATCAAAGATACAAAAAGCGATGGAAATCCGACAACTGCCTGGTGTGAAGCAAACGGGGAAGGTGAGCTTTGACGGCTAATTGTTCGAAACGTCCCTCAAGCCACTACCGTTATCAGCCCTATGACGGCTTGAAAACGCTCGGCTTGTCTGGGCTGGGAGAGAGAGCTCAGCGGTGAAGCAACCGTCCTTTTCTTCGGTGCGTAAATCGGCATCAGTATCATAAATGGCTTTCAGTCGCTTCCTGATATTCTCGAGTCCGAAACCGCTTCGTCGACTTCTGGGCCGATCAGTATCGATGGGGTTCTCCAGTCGAATGCGGAGAACGCTGCCGCTCCATTCAGCCTGCAGCCTGATCGTTCCGCCGTCAACAAGCTGGGCTATGCCATGGTGAATTGCGTTTTCGACAAGTGGCTGAAGTATGAGAGGGGGGACAAGGCAGTTTGTGCAGGGCTCGTTGATCATTTGCTCCACGCCAAGCCGTGAGCCGAAACGGATTTGTTCTATCTCGAGAAAATTTAGTGTCAGTGAGATTTCTTCCTCGAGTCGAATGAACTCCTGCGCCCCGACGCGCAAGCTCCTTCTGAGAAAATCCGCCAGCCGCAGCGTCATTGTACGGGCTGCCGCGGGATTCTGCGTTGTCAGAGCACTGATGGAGTTCAAGCTGTTGAAGAGAAAGTGAGGATTGATCTGTGCGCGAAGCGCCTTCAATTCGGCCTCTTGAGCGAGGATACGAGATTGCAGCTCGCGTTGTTCCACTACCTTTGTTGCTTCGAAGGTAATGATGAGGTAATGAACCGCAACGGTCAGCGTGAAAAGAATGAAGCCCACTCCCACGAGGAGAGGGGTCTTGGCGATGAACCGAGCGTTGAGTGGGGCGAACAGCGAGAGACGCTCGAGGAGCAGAGTCCAGCCGTTGCCGATGAGAATCCACAGAGAGCTTGTTAGGAGCCCCGCAATGACGTACAGAAGCAGCAACTGCGCATAGCCCGTCTTATGCAATGGGAACACACGACAAAGGTACCACGAGGAGAGGCAAATGGCCCCGTACAGTACAGTCAGGGGTACTGCAAGCGCGAGCGACTCAGTCCACAAGAAGTCATTCGGCAGGGCGAGCACGGCGGCGAGCATCCCCCCGAAGATGAGCCACGCGAGCATGTAGATTGCAAGCCGCTCTTGATTTGCAAGAATGGGATGCATTGGCTAATTCTTGATTTCGACTCCACCCATGACTGCATAGCCTTTGATGATCAATCGCTTCCTTGTGTCGCCCTTGGGAGGGCGTGTATTGTCTTCATATCCTCCTAACACAGGAATCCCTTCAAGCACAACAGTCCAATCTTCTGGAACTGTCACCTCGATGCCGCCCCAGAATGCAAAGAGATCCAGAACAGCATCACCTTCTTTGATGGAAGCCCGGCGGAGATCAATTTCGCAGCCGCCCATGATGGCTGTTGCTTCTCCGCCCCGGAAGTCCTGAGAATCATTCGTACGCTTGAGCCCCCCGAGCAGGGCGAACGCGCTGATCGTTGAATTGCTGTCGGCAGCTTTCACGGTCGTTCCCGCGGCGAATTCGCGCCGTCGTCGCATGCTGCCGAGCATTAGACTGACACCGATGAAAACCAGGATGAGAGGCCACAGATCCCAGAAGTGAACGTGGATAACGTAGAGCTTGTTGAGGAGCAAGATGCCGCCGATGAGGACCCAGAGCGAACCCCAGATTTTCCCAGGTGCCGTCTCGCAAACGACGACTCGCCAGAGTCCGTAGATGACTAGCAGGACGGGCCAGTACGCTATGAACTCACCCGCGTCGAGGATATCGAGATTGTCAAGGGTGAAGAGCAGTCCAATGAGGATGACAATCAGTCCTAAGACAAGTTGAGAGCCTAAGCGAAATGTGCTTCGTGTTTCCATAGAATTAGTCCTTTGCGAAGTGACTTCGAGATTCGGGATTGACAGATTTCCAGATCATGCTAATTCCAACTCCAATTAGCAAGATGGGCCACGAGTCCCGGAACGTGAGGCCAAAGATGTGCGCCACCGAGACAAACAGCCACAAGCCGATGAAGGTCCACCAGAAGCCTCGCCGGCGTTCCAACGAATTTTCGGCTTGGACGATCTTGCTCAGTCCCATCGCCACAACAATCAATGGCCAAAAGCGCCACGCCGGACCGATATCAATCAAGTCAAAATTGTTCAGCAAGAATACGATCCCGAGGAGAAGGACAGCACCACCAACCGTGAACTGCCAGGTCATGCGGGATGATATTGCCTGATCCATAAAATCCTCCAATCAAACTGTTCACTTCAAAGATACTCGGCCCAAGCCGAATTGTTGCGGTCTTTTCGGCGAACGGAGGCCGGGCATCGGTGAATGGTGGATGGATGAATCGAACTCATTTCTCGGAAGAACGAAGCCGTTCGTAATCGGCAGCGGTGTCGATGTCGACGCTACCGCCGGGAAATAGAACGACCGCGACCTGATCGAGGTGCTGCGTGATCAACTGTTTTGCACCCCGGTCCCCTTCGAGCTGGAGTAGCTCGGGAAAGCAGGAGCGGGCGAAAAGGGCAGGCGCGCCAACCGTGCCGCCATACTCGCAAGCAACAATCGGCTTGCCCGTGGTAGCGTGAGCACTGATGATCCCATCGAGTAGCTGAGTCGTGATCAACGGCTGGTCGCATAGCAGTATCACGACGGCATCGATAGATTGCTGCAGAGCGGAGATGCCAGTGCGAATGGACGACGCCATTCCTTTGTGCCAGTTGGCGTTATCAACGAGACGAGCGTCCAGGCCGTGAAGCTCGGCTTTCATTTGTTCCGCCTCAAAGCCGACCACCACGTGCATTTCCCCGACACTCGAAGCAAGCACAATCTCCGCTATATGGCGCAGGAGGCTTTGGCCGCGATACTTCAAGAGTTGCTTCGGTGTGCCGAGACGCGTCGAGCTACCTGCGGCAAGAAGGAGAGCAGCAATTGAGGTGCTCGTCATCGGAGTCACTTCTGAGGGGGCATGCCGAACTGCGACCACTCCTCGCGAGACGGCCCGTAGACGCCCGGCACTCTAAGTCCCGCCTGCCGCATCAGGACAGTCATTTGCGCACGATGATGGATCTGATGCTTCACCAGCGATACAAGCGCGTGGCCACGTTTCCACTTCTCGCCGTACATGTCAATCTCGTCGCGGAGCGAGCTGTCCGTCCATTTGAGTTGAACGTCGGCTATGACTGAGCGCGCAGCCGCTTCATATGTCGCCGCGATCTCTGCCGCCTTCTCCGGCTGCGGTGCGTCTTCCGCGGGTGCTTTGAGGTTCAGGCCACTTTTCCCGCCCATTTCGCCAAGTGTCAGCACGATGTGCCACGCGAGAAAGCCGAGCGACCGCCCCTCTGCGGTCACTTTTTGCCCCAAGGATGTGTCAGAAATGGCTCCGAGTACTTTGAGTGTCGCTTCACTCTCGCACTTCCAATCGTCAACAAAGTCTTCGATTGTGCGATACATAGTTACCTCATCTTTGTAAAGAGAGAAGTCGCCGGAAGTTGATTGCCAGCAAAAGGGGAGTGTCCAGGGTCAGTCGATCACTTCTTCATCTTCTCCAAGATCTTGTCTATCTCATCCATGACGCGATTCATCTTCTTCATCGTGAGTTCAAAGGGCTCCGATGTGGTCATATCCACTCCCGCCTTCTTCAGCAGGTTGATTGAATAGTCAGCGCTGCCTGAGGAGAGAAACTCCAGGAGGCGCTTGGTTGCAGCTTTGTTACCCGCGAGCACTTGTTCAGAGAGAGCCGCAGACGCCGTGAATGATGTTGCGTACTGATAGACGTAAAAGTTGTAGTAGAAGTGGGGGATGAGCGCCCATTCTGCTTTGATCTCG
>JBBTCR010000313.1:0-2383 GCA_038043105.1 Bacteroidota bacterium | reverse complement strand
TATGATTTCTTGGATTCGTGCTCTTATTCAGAGTAGTCCGATCAGGCGATTTTACGGCCGATCGCTTCTGCGATGATTCTTACTTCCTTCATCAACTGCGCGAACTGCTCGGGAAAGAGTGATTGCGGCCCGTCAGACTTGGCGTGGTCTGGATCGTTGTGCACCTCGACCATAATTCCATCTGCGCCCGCTGCGACACACGCTCGCGCCATGGGGATCACCTTGTCACGGATCCCAATGGCGTGCGAAGGATCAGCAATAATCGGGAGATGGCTCTTCTTCTTCACGACTGGTATGGCGCCAATGTCCATCGTGTTGCGCGTCGCCGTCTCGAAGGTGCGAATGCCCCGCTCGCAGAGAATCACCTGGTGATTTCCGCCGGAGAGAATGTATTCCGCCGACATCAGCCACTCCTCAATTGTCGCCGCGAGTCCTCGTTTCAGCATGACGGGCTTCGATGCCGTCCCGAGCTCTTTGAGGAAGGTGAAATTCTGCATATTGCGTGCGCCAATCTGCAAGATATCCGCGTAGTTCTCAACCAATGCAATCTGACTCTTATCCATCACCTCAGTGATCACCTTGAGCTTATACTCGTCTGCAGCCGCCCGCAGTAATCTCAACCCTTCTTCCCCTAGTCCTTGAAAGCTGTACGGCGAGGTCCTTGGTTTGAATGCGCCCCCGCGCAAGATCTTCGCTCCGGATTCCGCAACAACCCTGGCAACGGTGAAAATCTGCTTTTCGTCCTCGACCGCGCACGGCCCTGCTATGATCACCACGTCGTTTCCGCCGATCTTCACTCCACCTACATCGAACACCGACCCTTCGCGCTTGAACGTACGGCTTGCCAGCTTGTATGGCTCCGTAATGCGGAGCACTTCGGCGACCCCAGGCAGCAATTCGATCTGCCGGTGATCGAAATCAGGCTGAACGCCGATGGCGCCGAGGACGGTCTGGCGCACGCCCGTCGATCGATGTACGCCAAAACCGTGCTCCTGCAATGCACGGATGATCTCTTCTATTTGTTTCTCGCTTGCTCCGGGTTCAGTGACGACGACCATTTAGGAGTTGGTGATTGGTAATTAGTGATTGGTGGTTGGCGCCTTCTGTCATTGATAGCGGTCGAGTTTGAATTTCTCGCCGAGGTAGAGCTTTCTTGCTTCGGGATCGTTGGCAAGGAAATCAGCCGTGCCCGACTTCAGAATCCTCCCCTCAAACAGCAAATAGGAATGATCGGTAATGGAGAGTGTTTCGTGGACATTGTGATCGGTAACCAGGACGCCAATATTCTTTTCTTTAAGCTGCGAGACGATTCTCATGATGTCTTCCACAGCGATGGGATCAATCCCCGCGAACGGTTCGTCAAGCAGCATGAATTGCGGATCAAGCGCAAGCGCCCGGGCGATCTCCGTCCTTCTCCGCTCTCCTCCCGAGAGGACGTACGCCTTGTTTCTGGCAAGATGCGTAAGACCAAAGTCCTCCAGAAGTCGATCACACTTTTCCTCCTGCTCTTTTCGGGAAAGGTTACTCATCTCCAGAACGGCAAGGAGGTTATCGCGGACGGTCAAGCGACGAAACACCGAAGCCTCCTGCGACAGATACCCAATGCCCATGCGTGCCCGTTGATACATGGGCAGCGTCGTAATCTCAGTGGAATCGATGAACACTCTTCCCGCATTGGGTCGAATCATGCCCACAATCATGTAGAAGGTCGTTGTCTTCCCAGCGCCGTTAGGTCCCAGAAGTCCGACAATCTCGCCCTGACGAACTTGAATCGTCACTTCATTGACGACCGCACGCTTCTTGTATCGTTTGACCAATCCCTCTGACCGAAGAATGGCTTGACCATTCGTAGAAGCCGCGTTCGGCGTGGCTTGTGGTACGGCTTGTTGTTCTGCGGTTGCATCATTCATAGGATTCGCTGACGATCTGGAGATGTTGGCGCCGGGGGCGATTCGCTATCCACTTGAACCCATCGAGGTTGTATTCCGGCTCGCGGCGCGTGATCATCGACTCGGGGAAATACTTCCCCTCGACCCCTCCCACAATCTTGATTCGATCAACCTTGCCATCCTGGAACTCCATGACGATCCGGTCACCGCTCGACCGATTGACGCCGTTGGGCTCCGCTTCCTCAAAGAGGTAGTACAGACTTGTCGCGTTCCTCTCTGCATCGATCTGCGCGATCTTGCCATCGTAGAAATACATAGTAATTTCCCGCGCCGTGAGTTGATCGAACCGCTGGCGTCTCACGGAGTCCGCCCGGGAAACGGCCATCGCTCGGCCTTCCACATACACGCTTCGCAGTTTCCGTTCCTTCGTGGTAATAACGATCGAATCACCGGTAAGCTGATTTTCCTCATGCCACACCACAGGCTGGCCCGCC
>JBBTCR010000312.1:0-1891 GCA_038043105.1 Bacteroidota bacterium | reverse complement strand
TTCATGTCTCGCGCCGAGATCGGCCGGACCAATTCTTTCCTGATCGTGAACACCACGAAAAGGAGCCGCCCGGAATCTGTATGTCCCAGCGCATAATAACGGTCTTCTTCCCCTGAATGCTTCTCGTCATGAGCGGCGACCAGCGGATGGTTGAATAATATTTGTTCACATTCGGCCCCAGAAACTTTGTGCTTCTCCCAAATCTTGGGGAGGTTCCCCTCATCCCACTCGAAGCCGACACAATTCGCAATCAGGTCCGCCAGTTTCATGAGTTATGTATATATGAGACATATACGAAGTGTCAATAGATTCGATCGAGGGCAATAGGCAACGTAGCGTTTAGCCGCCTGACGCGCCTGCGCGTCGCCTTGTCACCTGCCTTGGAGTTCAGCTTGGCACTGTAGCCGCATTTGCAGGCGTGACAGGTCGGCTACAACGCCTTGTTCGGCACTTCTTGCCTTATTGACCATCAAGGATTCATATACCTTGCCTTTGAGTTGTCATAGTCACGCTTGAACTCGGCACGATGCGGTCTCTTGTAGTCCTCGAGGGCCTTTCAACTAAGTCCTTTCTGAGAGCATAGTCATAGGCCACTGCAATAAGTGATTCGATGAATTCATTTTAAGGGTCAGTCATTGTAACAAAATTGTCAGACTGATGAGATGCTCGCTATTGCGGACGCAAGAACCGGAATTGACCCCTGGCGGGCCCGAATGTCTTGGTGGCGACCATTACACCCTTACTGTTGAAACGCACTATGACCGTACTCTTGTCCACGGGCGTACTGCTAGTTGCGGAGAACGTCCCAAGCGGCCCCACTTGTCCTGTTGTCGTCGTGTCGCCGCGATCTACCAATTCATAAATCCATATTTCGCCATTTTCGACTATTTCTTTGGCCGTCGGTTGACCAACCCGCATGATCAGTTCACTTTTTGTCATTCCGTGAGCAACACACTCATCGAGAATGGCGTTCAGGGCCCTCTGTGATTCCAAATTCCATTCACGCATGTTGACACACCCGTTGCTAAACAGAAATGACAACAAGCACACCCAAACAATCGCAGATATTCTCACACTCTCCCCCTTTCTTGCTGATAGGTGAGTGTCTCCGAGACCTGCTCACCAGATCATGACCATTCCATTTTCCTGTTACATATTGCCGAACGCTCCGGCTAAGCTGCGGGCGCTAAGCGAAAAAAATGCGAGCCGTCAGCTTCAACCGGTAGTTGGGCGGCTTTTACAAAGCATCTTTCTTTTCCGGGTCAATACCACGGACCTTGGACATTGCCCGCACAAATTTCTGGCGGTTCCCACGCTTGGAGCGCTCCTCTAAATAATCACTGGTCATGAGCGCCGACATCTTCTCGGCCAGTGCAGTTGCAATGAACTGATTGATCGATATCTCCTCTTGTTTTGCGAGGTCCCGTACCCGCTTGTGGAGCGACTGCGGAAGCCGAAGGCTGATCGTACTCATGATATTTCTCCTATCACTTTCAGAAACTCTTTCGGGGTTAACACCTGAATGCCGAATTTTTCGGCGCCAGCAAAATCACGAAGGTTGTAGGTCACTATAAATTTTGCCGAAGCCTCAACTGCCAGCTCCAAAACAAGATCGTCCCTTGGGTCTTTCAGAACGGGTCGCCATAAATAGTGAATTTGACGCCGATCTGCAATACTAGAGATGTAATCCAAAATATCTTCGACATCAGCATGTGTGAGCCCGAACTCGCGCGTCAGGCGTTTCGCGACGGCTTCGTATTCAAGGATCAACGGCACCGACACGCTGATCTCGAACTGCCCGCCACCCAATAACATGAAGAGACGATAGGACGCGCCGCGGCGCGAGCGGAGGGCTGAAACGAAAACATTGGTGTCGATGACGATTCGTCTT
>JBBTCR010000311.1:0-3854 GCA_038043105.1 Bacteroidota bacterium | reverse complement strand
TTCAGGATCCCCGCCTGACTCTCCAGATTCGAAAAGGCGGGCAGGCGCCATCTTTCGCGCTTTTTGCGTCCGGGCAGGCGCCATCTTTCGCGCTTTTTGCGTCCGCCGGTTTTTTGGCGGAGTGGCGGAGGCGTGAACTATGATCGGACAGACAATCTCGCACTACAAAATTCTCGAAAAGCTTGGTGAAGGTGGAATGGGTGTTGTCTACAAAGCCCAGGACCTGAAGTTAAACCGCCCTGTCGCGTTGAAATTTCTGCCCCAGCATATCATCGCGAAACCTGTGGACAAAGCTCGCTTTTTGCAGGAAGCTCAGGCAGCCGCTCTCCTCAATCATCCTAATATCTGTGCGATTTATGCCATCCACGAAGACGGGGACGAGCAGTTCATTGAACTCGAATTTGTGGATGGAGTTACCTTGCGGGATCGGCTTCCAATCGAAAAAACGACTGAAATCCTCGACTATGCAATCCAAATCGGCGAAGCATTGCAAGAAGCTCATGGCAAAGAGATCGTTCATCGAGACATCAAGTCTGAAAACATCATGCTGAACGCAAGAGGCCAGGTCAAAGTGATGGACTTCGGCCTCGCGAAGCTCAAGGGTTCGATGCAGCTCACGCAAAGTTCAACCACCGTTGGCACGCTTGCTTACACTGCGCCGGAGCAGGTCCAAGGCTCTCAGGCCGATCCTCGTTCAGATATATTCACCTTCGGAGTCGTGTTGTAAGAAATGCTTACAGGTCGCGTTCCCTTCCGAGGGGAACATCAGGCGGCGCTCATGTACTCGATTGTGAACGAAGAACCGGAGCCCCTAGAGAAATATCGACCCAGTGTCGCCCCCGAAATTGCCTCCATTGTCAGCAAGGCTATCGAGAAGAATCCTTCGGATCGGTACCAATCAGTCTCCGATCTCGTTGTTGACCTCCGGAGAGCGCGTAGGAAATCATCTGGTGTTTCGAGTACGGAGCTTGCCGCAATCAAAGACCGTGATTTCCGTAAGGAAGTTCAGGAAATCGGACTCAAAACGGCAGCCATTCCGCTGAGTAAGGGATCTTCTCGCCGCATCTACATGTACGTGGCGATCGGAAGCATTGTCGTCCTCGCCATCGCAGGTTATTTTCTTTTGGGACAGCGTGGAGAAGTTATTGACTCAATCGCAGTCATGCCTCTTGTCAACGTCGGGGGCGATCCAAACATGGATTACCTGACCGACGGAATTACTGAAGCGGTCATCAACAACCTGTCGCGTTTGCACAATCTGCGGGTCATGTCGCAAACATCGGTTTTCAAATACAAAGGAAAAGAAATTGACCCTTCAGAAATTGGCAAGGCCTTTAACGTCCGAGCTGTGTTGACAGGAAGAATCCTTCGACGGGAAAACGATCTGCAAGTGAGCGTCGAGCTCGTGGATACCAGAGATGGAAAACAATTCTGGGGCGAACAATACAACAAGCCTCTGTCGACGATTCAGGGTTTGCAGGGGGACATCTCGAAGGACATTTCACAACAGTTACGCGTTCAAATTACCGGAGAGGATCGTGCCACCCTCGTCAAGGCGCCGACAAATAATGCCGAAGCCTACGAACTGTTCTTGCGCGCAAGGTTGAACTGGAATCAACGGAACGCGGCAGCGCTCCTGAGAGCAGTTGAGCTGTACAATCAGGCCATCGCGAAAGACCCGACCTATGCTCAGGCGTATGCTGGTTTGGCTGAAACGTACGTATTGTTGCCGACCTTTGTTTTCCCCCCGCCGTCGGATGCAATCTCCACAGGGAAAGCC
Organism: Bacteroidota bacterium; assembly: GCA_038043105.1. Taxonomy (GTDB): domain Bacteria; phylum Bacteroidota; class Ignavibacteria; order UBA10030; family UBA10030; genus VGWB01. The sequence continues at coordinate 2,074 of JBBTCR010000311.1, read as the reverse complement.
TTTGCTCTGAAATCTTTGGAGATCAACCCAAATCAGGCGGAGGCCTACAGCGCACTCGCTTGGGCCAAATGGTCGGAAGCTGACATCCAGGGAGCTGAGAAAGAGTTTCGTCATGCCATCGACTTAAACCCAAACTATGCCACAGCGCACCATTGGTACGGAGTATTCTTGATCTCCAGAAACATTGAAGAGTCTCTCCTGCAACACCGGATTGCGCGCCAACTCGACCCGCTCTCCCTTGTCATGCAATCGACTGAGGCGCTTGCACTTGGAAAGGCAGGAAGGCGTGATGAAGCCATCAAGGAGTTCCAGGCCGTGCTTCAAGCCGACCCCAATTTTGGTATCGCGCGATTTATGTTAGGGTCTCAATACCTGAGTCTCGGAAACTATCAACAAGCCATTCTCGAGTATCAGACTGCAGTGACAACCTGGAGCAGGAATGCCGTCGGAGGCCTTGCGACTGCCTATGCGCTGGCTGGGAAGAAGAAAGAAAGTCTTGAAATTCTCGCCGAACTTGAGAAGTTAGCCGCGAAAGGTTACGAGCTGGAAACCGGTGTAGCCTCAATTTACATGGGTCTGGGCGATAGAGAGAAGGCATTGTACTGGCTCAATCGAGTTTATGAGCATCGATCTTTGAACCAGTTATATATGGGTCTGTTTTTCAACATGCCTAACCTGGCCTCGATGCGGTCAGATCCTCGAATTGATCAGGCTTTGAAACGGATCGGCTTTGAGAAATGAATTACTTCATTTGTCAATGATCGGCCAAACCATATCCCATTACAAGATCCTCGAGAAGCCCCGCCAAAGAGATGCCAGCCCGCCTGCGGTCTGGCGGGGCGGACAAGTCGGTGAAGGCGGCATGTCCCCCGCCCGAACGACCGAAAAGGAGCTCTCCATCGTTCGGTCGGGTCCCGCCGTACGGGATCCCGCAAAGCGGGACGGGCAAAACGGCCCACGAACGTTTTGCGTGAGTGGCTGCCGTTTTGAGAATCCGCCATCTTCTGCCGCAACCACCAAAATATCGAATGAGCGGCATGCCGTACAGCAGCATTGGAGGAGACGTCAATTATGATCGGACAGACAATCTCGCACTACAATATACTTGAGAAATTGGGCGAGGGCGGTATGGGTGTCGTGTACAAAGCCCAGGACACAAAGCTTAACCGCTCCGTGGCACTCAAGTTTCTTCCTGCTCATCTCTCTGCATCAGAACAGGATAAAGCTCGCTTTCTTCAAGAAGCCCAAGCTGCCGCGGCACTGAATCACCCCAACATCTGTACCATCTACGGCATCGAGGAGCATGACGGTCACACATTCATCGCCATGGAATTGGTTGAGGGGCAATCACTTCGAGAAAAGAAGCAATCATTCTCCGTCAAGCAGGCCGTTGATATCGGTATCCAGATTGCCGATGGACTGTCAGCAGCACACGAGAAAGGTATCGTGCATCGGGATATCAAGCCCGAGAACATCATGATCCGCAAAGATGGGATCGTGCAGATCATGGACTTCGGGCTCGCGAAGCTAAGGGGTGCGTCGAGATTGACAAAGGAAGGCAGTACAGTTGGCACGGTGGGCTATATGTCCCCCGAGCAAGTGCAGGGACAAGAGACCGACCATCGGACCGATATCTTCTCGCTCGGAGTGATCTTGTATGAAATGCTGGCGGGACAATCCCCATTCAAGGGAGTGCACGAGACGGCGATTATGTATGAAATTGTGAACGTCGACCCTGCACCGACATCCTCGATCAACTCAGAGATCAATCCGGAGTTGGACGCGATTATCCTGGAGTGCCTGGCAAAGGAGCCGGATGAGCGCTATCAGTCAGCGAAGGAGATCTCAAAAGAATTAAGGCGCTTCAAGCGAGAATCAAGTCGGCAGCGCGTCAGCCGCATCACCGCGACGCCTCAGGCATATAAGCCTTCTGAAAGTTCTAAAGAAATCGCTCTTCAGCCTCTAGAGGCGTTTCAAGAGCTGCCGGCTGCGCGTCGCCAGAAACTCCCCTGGATACTTGCAGCGCTCTTCCTCCTGATCGCTATTGCTTCCATCGCACTCTTCTACTTTCGCC
>JBBTCR010000310.1:0-2180 GCA_038043105.1 Bacteroidota bacterium | reverse complement strand
GTACGCACAGCTCCCAGGTGTCTCGAACGTCGAGCATTCCACCAAATAGCCGCTGGCAATGATAACCTTTACGTGTGGATTCATTTGCTGAATTTTGCTGAGAATGTCCGGCCCCGGAATTTTCGGGAGATCGAGGTCGAGCAGGACAGCTCCAATGCTCTCTTGATACCTCGTGTAGACGGACATCGCTTCCTCACCATCGCAGGCGGTCTGGACGCTGTACCCTTTCTCCCCCAGAACGTCTCGCAAGAGGTCTCTCAGCACTTCTTCATCCTCCACCACAAGGATGGATTCCTTTCCTGCTTCAGTTTTCATCGGTGTTTTCTCCTCACGAGTGTAGTCGTCTAAGATCTGGCATCCAGAGGGATGGCTTTCTTGATTGCCTCCCCCAGCGTTTCCGCTGAAACCGGTTTCACAAGAACGTCCATCGCGCCGCTCAAGAGCAATGCTTCGTTGCTCGCCGTAGAATCCTGACCGGTTATCACGAAGACCGGGATATCCTTCGTGGCTGGGGCACGTTTCAAGTGGTTCAAGAATTCAAAACCGTCCATTTCTGGCATGGCAGAAGGCTCAAACTAGGTGCCAACGAAATGGCCGATTTCGAAGCGGATATCCGATTAAGGTTTAAGGCAGGGGTGTAAGTTCTACAAAGCCAGACCGGGATAATTGGCTCTTGAGGGTGAATCGGGAGTCTCAGAGAAGGGTCGTTACCACCTCACACTGACCATGTGAGGTTCACGGGAGCGGCCTTCAAATCTCACGTAGCCATTCTTCCGTCCGAAAGCGACTAGATCAATCAGAACTTGAACATCCTGCTGACAGTAGCGGATGATCTCATCGACCCGTCCCTCCTTCCACCATTTGAGGGAGAGCATACCATCCGCGGTCTTGCCGGCGCCCAGCGTTGCCTTCGCAAGGGAGTCAAGACGAAGTCGATGGCCCAGGCTTTTCTTGAGATCGACCAGAATGTCGACCGACTTTTTCCGAATGGCACGGACATCACCATAGAAGCTCAGTACTTTTGAGTCGAATCCGTCTCCGTTGAAGCTCACTACACGATCAAACGCCGAGAGATAGGGAATGAATTCGACCATCGAAGGCTCTTTCCAGACTCTGAAGCCATCCCGTTCGCACCACGAGACGGCAACGGCCACTTTCATCAAATGGACATTCCCCCAGCCGCCAACCTCTTCAGCGGAGTGCTGCGTTTCGACGTCATAGTAGACTTCAGAGATGGCCATCGAGGACTTGATAAGTTGATTTGCAGGTGACATATTGTGTTTGCATAACAGCGCCAATGCGAGCAGCATTGGTTTAACGGCCATTCGGCAAACCGGGTGGCCGTTTGTCGTTCATGTGCCCTCTGCTAAATCAGCGTAATTGGATCCAGACACTACCCTTCCACGCCACAATAAGCCGCTAGTTCTGGTACTAGGCACAACCGTACTCAGGAGGTGTGAAACTTTTATCTGCTACGTACACGACCTGACCAGAGACCGAATACCTTCCCTTGACCAATACCCTGTACCATCGTCGGAACGACTCAACCAGAATCACGACGGCACACACCATCATGATCACGGTCAGGGTCGTATTGACGTATCCTTGGCCTGCAGTCTCAGGTTTAGCCGCCAGTGGCAGGAAATTGTCCACAATGTTGAGCCATCCTGCGACGAGTGTGGTGGTAGAAACAAAGAGCATGGGAACAACTGTTACCCATACGTACCGGACTTTGCCCGCATTGATAATTGCACTCGAGGCAACGGCAAGTGCGACACCTGCCAGCAGCTGGTTGGCCGTCCCAAACATCGGCCAGATCGTGCTGATGCTGCCGGCCCAGATAAAGTACGCCCACGCGAACACCACGATGCCTGTGGATAGGAGAGCACCCGGCAGCCAGTTGGTTCGCTCGAACGGTTTCCAGAGGCGACCCACAAATTCTTGAACGAGGAATCGCGCGACGCGCGTGCCGGCATCAATCGTTGTCAAGATGAACAACGCTTCGAACATGATGGCGAAGTGATACCAGAACGACATCAATCCTCTCATACCCGGTATCGAGGAGAAAATTTGCGCAAAGCCGACCGCCAGGGAAAGGGCACCTCCCGGTCTACCTGCAACAACTTCCCCAACTTCCCGCTGGAGCTCTTCCAGATTCACAATAGACATTCCGAGAGTTT
>JBBTCR010000309.1:0-1254 GCA_038043105.1 Bacteroidota bacterium | reverse complement strand
CTGATGTTACGCACGGGTATGAAATTCCTAAATTCTAAATCCGAAATAATATCGAAGTCCAAAATTTCAAAACGCGCAGAAAAAACGAGAGTTTGTGGAAGCATTTGAGGTTGTTCGAATTTCAAGAATTTGGGATTTTGGATTTGTTCAGATTTCGACATTAGAATTTAGAGGTTTGTGTAACATCAGTATGTAAGAGGCATGGCTGAAGAAACGATCAATACCAGTCGAGAAATCAAGGACCCCCGGTCCATACCCGAGGGACAACTGCCAACCTCGCCTCCGCCGGAGCAGTCTGAGGCACCGCCTAGACCAAGGTTGATCAGCTATGTGAAGACCCTTCTCTTCACGCTGTTCATCGCGTTCACGCTCAAAACGTTTGTCCTCGAGGCTTATCGTATTCCCTCGGGCTCAATGGAGAATACGTTGCTGGTCGGTGATTTCCTCTTCGTGAACAAGTTCGTTTACGGGGTCAGGACGCCGCGGTACGTGCCTCTCACGAACCTGGCCATTCCTTCGATCTCTCTTCCCGGCTTCAGGAGCGTCCGACGCGGTGATGTCATTGTCTTTGAGTTCCCAGGTGATCCCGAGCAGATGAAGGATCCTGAATCCATGAACTACATCAAACGGTGTATCGGGCTGGCCGGGGACACCGTACGGATCGTCTCGGGTCGAGTATTTGTCAACGGTAGAGAGCTTACCTTGCCGGCGTCTGCAAAAAGCCTGCACCGCAACTACCATGCCGGAGCTGAGAACGGTCTGTTTCCACCCGGCGCGGCGTTCACCGAAAATGAGTACGGCCCGCTCGTAGTTCCGAAGAAGGGGAATTTCATCAATCTTTCCCCGGTCAACATCGACCGCTGGAAGAAATTCATCGAGCACGAAGGGCACGATGTCTATTGCAGGACGACCGGAGAAATCGTGGTTGATGGTGTGGTGACTTCATCTTACAAAGTTCAGCAAGACTACTACTTCGTTCTCGGCGACAATCGAGACAACAGCCTTGACAGCAGGTACTGGGGATTTGTGCCGGACCAGAACCTGATCGGCGAGGCGATGATGATCTATTGGTCATGGGACCCGGACGTTCCAGTGGCCAGCTTCACGGACAAGCTCAAAACCGTTCGGTGGGCGCGCATCGGGAATTTGATCAGATGATTGTCGATTTGCTGCGCCGAAGGCGCATCCCCGCCAGACCATCTGGGGCTGGTAAGGCGGGTTCCGCACTCTGGGATCCCGCAAATGAGCGGAATC
>JBBTCR010000308.1:0-8187 GCA_038043105.1 Bacteroidota bacterium | reverse complement strand
CGACTTCGCTGGAGAGGAAAAGAATGTTCAGGGGTTTGGACATTGAGTTTTTTGGCGGAAAAATTCAGAAAAACCATCGAAATTTAGCCATATTTCTCAACACAAGCAATCAAAAAATGGAGTCGCACCACCTCGCAAGCTACGCTTGGCATTCAGTTGCGCAGAGCTCGAAAAAAATCATGAATCAGTTCAGGTGGATTCCGGTTGAATTGATGAGAATGAGATGCCCCAGGTGGCACAGTTCTCCAATGAAAACTTTGATCTCGATGTGGATTCAATTGCTGCGCGAAATTGTTGAATCATTCATCGCTACCGCACGTCTCTGGAGAAAGTCCTTGACTCTTTTGGACAGGTTGAGTATCTTAGTGCAGTTCAAATCCATAATATGGGGCGAGCTATAGGAATTTGTTAAGGGTTACGATCTGAACAAACGAGTTGAATCTCCTTGTTCAGTGTCTTGATGTGTGAGGCAAGACAAGCCTTTTTCAAATTCGGTGTTGCTCCGACGATCTAATTTAGCCGGGTGAGAAAGCTTGTTGATATCTCATTCGGCTTTTTCATTTTCTATGAAGCGACTCTGCATACTGATAGCGTTCTCTCTTATTGCTCTCCCAGCATACGCCCAGCCGGGACCCGATGTTCGGATTCTCAGCGAGGATGCGCGTTCGATCGTGATTGAGTTTGTGCCCGTTTTTGCAAACGGCTCAGTGGTTGCCGATGATGGCCGAGAATATGTGCGTTTCCGGTTTCAGGACGCCATCACCGAACGCGGAGAACAGGGTTCGCCCATCCTTCCCTATCGCGCAAACCTGATCAGTCTTCCCTCCCGCCAATTTTCGCTACAGGTTATCGCCTCTGACTATACCGAGCTTGCTGGCGTGAAGCCAGCTACACACCCTCAGTTGAAACCGGATAGGGACTTCGGCCTCTTGCCGGTCTACACTGCCCCGAAGCGCGAGTTTATGAGCAATGATTTCGTCCCTTCCCAGATCGCTGAGCTCGCCAGCGTCGGCGAGTCACGAGGAATGATTGTCGGCACTCTGAGACTATACCCCGTCCAGGTGTCGCTTGCGAGGAGCCTGGCGCGGGTGTACAGCCGGATCGTCGTTCGGATCGAATTCGCGGGCGGCGGAGTTGGCCTGCCCGGGTCACTGTTCTTGAAACACGAGTTCCCGACCAGTTCATTGGCCGGCGCTGCAAGTCCGTCTCGAACCGCGATATCGGATTCGCCGCTCGCACAAGGAGAATGGTATAAGATGGAAATAAAGGAGAGTGGGGTGTACAAGATTGACCGGGATTTCTTTGCGAAGGGGAACATTCCGCTCACCTCTATCGGCAACATCCGCTCCATAAGGATTTTCGGCAATGGGGCCGAAGAGCTCCCTGAGAATCTCTCCGTGCCGCGGCCTAACGGACTGGAGGAGGTTTCACGACTCGTTGTGGATAGGAACGGGAATGGGACGCTCGACGCTGATGATTTCATTCTGTTTTACGGCAAGTCAACCCGGGGATGGAAGTACGATTCCGCCGAGAAGACATTTCGTCACTACATCAATCACTACACGGAGACGAGCAATTACTTCCTGACGTTTGGCGGTTCGGCGCGAGGCAAGGATATGGCAGCTCTTGCGTCGACGAGTAGCTCCAGCGCCCATCGGCCGCTTGATTTCCAGGGCAAGGTGTTTGTCGAGAATGAGCTCGAAAACCTGGTGAATTCGGGGCGACAGTGGATTGGGGAATCCTTTGATATGACCAGAAACGTGAACGTGTTTACAACCAGCCTGCAGGGGGTTGTGAGTTCCAAGCCGATGACCTACCGGTTCGTCTTTTTGAGCCGGTCGACGACGACGGACACGTTTCGGGTGCAGGAGAACAACCAGTTTTTTGGTGCTCCGGTTCTGACGTATCCGATCAATGTTTCCTCCATTGAGAACGAAAAGGCCTACCAGACGCCGGTCGTCACCTTCCAGCGAACTGGCGATATACCGAACGATCGGAGTGTGCTCCGGATTAGCTTCGGGACCCGCAATTCAGCTGCGCAAGGGTGGATCGATTGGTTCGAGATCCTGTACCGGCAGCGTTTCGAAGTTAGCAATGACTTCCTACTGTTTACGTCTCCCGACACGACGGCGACCGTGGAATACTCGATATCGAAACTCTCCTCGCGTGACGTCAACGCGTTTGACGTCTCCCAGCACAACGATGTAAAGCAGATGACAAACTTAGCATTTGATCCTGCTGATGTCTCTCTCTGCAGGTTCCAGGCTTCACAGAGCGCCGGATCAGTCCGCGAGTTTGTTGTTGTCGGCCCGACGGGATACAAGGCTCCGGCCAATGTGAAACGTGTCGGCAACTCGAATTTGCACGGCATATCCATTGGAGCGGAGTTCGTCATCATTGCCCCGCAGGATTTCTTGACGGAAGCTGACCGCCTCAAAGCTCATCGAGAACGGTACGATCAACTCAAGACTTTGGTAGTCAACGTCGACCAGGTTTTCAATGAGTTCTCTGTCGGCATGCCCGACCCGATGGCAATTCGCGATTTCATCAAATACGCACAAACGAACTGGATCACCAAGCCGCAGTATGTGTTGCTCTTCGGCGCCGGGAATTTTGACTACAAGAACATTAAGAGCACTGCGACGAACTGGATCCTTCCCTATGAATCGATGGAGTCCCTCCACCAGATAGAGACGCTAACCAGCGATGATTACTTCGTGATGCTTGATCCGAATGTTCCGCGAACATCCTTGGCGACTGGACGATTGCCGCTTCGATCGGTGAAAGAAGCGAAAGATGTGATAGACAAAATCATCGCGTACGAGACCTCGGCACCTCTCGATTCCTGGCGGAACAGGATCACATTTGTTGGAGACGATGGTCTGACATCAACGGGCGATGACGGATCCGTTCACACCGCCCAATCGGAGGAATTAGCTCAGTTGTCCACGCCGCCGAGCTTCCAAAAAGACAAAATCTACATTGTGCAATATCCCACGGTGAGTGGATCCACAGGCAGACGGAAGCCGACGGCAAACCAGGCAATTGTCGATGCTATCAATCGGGGGACAATGATTCTGAACTATACTGGCCATGGGAATACGGAGCAGTGGGCCCACGAAAAGGTTTTTGCGCAGGATGAAGATTTTACCAGGCTCAAGAACGCGGGGAAGCCTTTTTTTCTTGTCGCTGCCACGTGTGACTACGCGCGTTATGACTACCCGTTCAAGGTAAGCGCAGGTGAAGAACTGACGGTGATGCCGCTGAAAGGAGCCATCGCTGTTGTGACGGCGAGCCGCGTGGTGTACTCGGGGGATAATGCACTTCTTAATCGCACGCTCTACGGGTATCTCTTTCAACGCGACCCACAGGGAAGGCCGGTTCGATTGGGTGATGCTATGTGGGCAACGAAGCAGCTTCTCTACAGCACCAACGACCTCAAGCACAACCTTTTGGGTGACCCGACGATGAGGCTTGCAATTCCGCGCGCCGTCGGAACCGTCGATAGCATCAATGGACAAAGTTCAGCTCGGCTGATAACGGTGAACGCGCTCGGCAAGGTGACGGTGAAGGGAATTGTGAAGAACTCGAGTGGTTTGCCCCTGAACACGTTCGCCGGTCGCGCACTGATCGAAGCGTTTGATTCGAAGAAGCGCGTTCTCGTTCCTGAATGGAACAATTTCTCGTTTGAGGTGGCGGGCAACCTGATTTATCGCGGTGAGATCTCAGTGAGCAGTGGGCAGTTTCAGGGTACTTTCCCGATCCCGAAAGATGTATCGTATGAAGACAATCGGTCGCGAATCTCTCTCTACGCGTGGAGTGATTCGACCGACGCGAGCGGCTTTACGGAAAGCATTTCAATCGCTGGCACCGCACCTGCCGCACTCGACACCGTTGGCCCCCTGATCACGGTCCGACTTGAGGATTTGTCGTTCCGCCCCGGTGACGTCGTCAAACCGGACGCAACGCTGATTATCGATCTGGTAGATCCAAGCGGCATCAATACCTCGACGGCGGGCATCGGCCATCGTCTCGAAGCGACGCTCGACAATTCCACTCGCCCGATCGATCTGACCAATTTCTATCGCGGTAACCTCGATACCTATCAAAGCGGCCAGGTTCGCTATCAGTTTGCGGACCTCGCGGAAGGACGGCACACGGTTTCAGTGAAAGCATGGGATATCTACAACAATTCTTCTGTGGCGGAGACGTACTTTGAAGTGCGATCGGAATCGCAGCTCTCGATCTACAACGTGTTCAACTTTCCGAATCCGTTCGGCCGTTCCACCACATTTACGTTTCAACGGAATTCAACCGATCCGATCGATGTGGAAGTGAAGATCTACACCGTCGCAGGAAGGCTGATTCAGACCATCGAGTTGCCGTCACTCGTGGATCGCTTCGTTCAGATTCCCTGGGATGGTCGCGACCGTGACGGTAGTGAGCTAGCGAACGGAGTGTACCTGTATAAGGTGATCGCAAAATCGCTGGATCGGAGTTCGACAAGCGAGTCGCTCGGAAAACTGTCTGTGCTTCGTTAATGGGCTCAGACTGCTCTGCGCTGATTGACGCCGAGCAACCGGGATGTTGAATATCACATCAAAATGGACTATTTTATTCACGCCGACAGTTCGTGTGTCGGATATTGAATTTTTCTAGGAGGATGGTTGTCATGGTGAAGCAACTCTGTGGGTTTGTGCTTATGGTGCTCTTTGCGGCGGTGGAGACTACTCACGCCCAGGTCTCAACATCAGCGGTTCCGTTTCTCTTGATCGCGCCGAATTCCCGCGCGAGCGGCATGGGGGAGGCGGGCGCTGCAATAGCCGATGATGCTTCTGCTCTGTTCTGGAATCCGGCCGGACTTGCTTTCCAGCAAGGGCAGGAGATCAGTATCTCGCACGCGAACTGGCTGCCGGCATTCAATCTCTCCGATCTCTTCATCGACTACCTTGTCTACCGGCGGAACATGCCTTCACTCGATGGCACGATGGCGGCGAGTATCACATACCTCAACCTCGGGAACTTTGTGCGCACGGAGAATGATCCGACACCCATCGAGACATTCAAAGCATACGAGTTCGCCGTGACAATTGGATACGCAACGAAGCTTACCGAGGCTCTCGGTCTGGGCATCAACGGGCGCTTTATCCATAGCAGACTCGCTCCTTTTGGAACAGCCGAGGAAAAAGGGAGGGGCATTGCATCGGGATTCAGCTTTGATTTTGGTTTGTTGTACAAACCTCGAACCCTCGAAATTCCTCTGACGGGCCTTGATATTGGAAATCACCTCAGCCTTGGCCTAAACCTCTCGAACATCGGTCCGGCATTGACCTACATTGACAAGGCACAGGCCGATCCTCTTCCGACCAACTTACGCCTCGGCCTTGGCTACAAGATCTTTGAGAGTGAGTATAACAAACTCACAGCCATCGTCGACGTCAGCAAGCTCTTGGTTCGAAAGAAGGAGGACGGCACGAGCGATCCGTTCTACAAAGCCATCTTCACGTCGTGGGCGGACAAGCCGCTCCGACAGGAGCTTCGTGAGTTTGTGACCGGCATGGGTATGGAATACTGGTACGGTTCGCCGAAGTTCATCGCGTTGCGGGCCGGGTATTTCTATGAAGATCCGCAGTTCGGGAACCGCAAGTTCTTGACCTTTGGCGCCGGTGTTCGGTACGATATCTACGGATTTGACTTCAGCTACATCAGCACATTCGAGGAACAACATCCACTCGGTGAAACCCTGCGATTCACGCTTCTGATCTCCTGGGGAGGCGTACCCGAATAACGCGGGCGCCTGACTGCGACAGCGGAAACGCTTGTGCTGTGTTTCTTCACGAGAGTAACCCGGAGATCCATGTTAGCTCGTCGAGTTTCCCTCTGGCTTTTTCTCTTTAGCGCGGTCCTTGTCGCTCAGGATCGATTACCCGGCGGCGCCTCGCCAAGTAGACTGCCTCTGCGATTCCAGCGGCAGGTTCTGTCCCTTCAGCCCGCGGAAAAGCTACAGCCGCGCGCGCTCGCGGGTGACACGATCCGCGTCCTGGCGATCATGGTCGATTTCCAGAAGGACACGGATCCCTTTACCACCGGCGACGGCGGATTTCAGACCGCGAGTCCGACATCAAAACAGATTGACCCTCCTCCGCACGACTCGACCTATTTTGCTTTCAAGCTTCAATTCCTTTCGAATTATTTCCGCAAAGTCTCAAACGGGAAGATGCAGATACGGGGCGAAGTATTCGGTCGCGTCATCACACTCTCAAAACCGATGTCTTCATACTCGCCGCCCAAAGGGTCAGCGGACAACAGGAGGCTCGCCGATCTCGTCGTCGAAAGCTGGCGGAAAGCTGATTCGCTCTATCCCTTCATTCAGTTCTCGAGGTACGACGCGTTTGCGATTTTCCATGCCGGTGTCGGGAGAGATATCGATTTGGTGGGTGCCCTGGGATATGATCCGGCGCCGAATGACATCCCTTCCGTTACCGTCAGCCTCAGGACGCTTCGCGAGTACCTGAAAGATCCGAACTTCGCCGGAGTCCCTGTGAACAACGGGAACTTCCGTATCACGAACACGATGATACTCCCCGAAACGGAGACGCGACCGATACCGATAGGAGCTCGCACAGACACGCTCCAGGGAAGCATCAATGGACTGATCGCGAATTCGTTCGGGAGTGTTCTCGGCCTTCCCGATCTTTTTGACACGAAGGAGGGTTGGTCCGGAATCGGAGGATACGGGCTGATGGATGTCGCAGGAGGGACATACTTTTTTGCGGGATTATTCCCACCGGAGCCGTCGGCTTGGGAAAAAGTGTACTTGGGATGGGCTACGCCCATTACGGTGAGCCCGGGAACATCGGTGCTTTCCCTTCCCGCCGTTGGGCTGACGAGCGTCGGCCAGGATACGATCTATAAAATTCCGATTAGCGACCGAGAATACTTCCTGGTTGAAAATCGCATTCGTGACCCGCAACAAAATGGGCAGCGTCTGACGATTCGCGAAGGCAGTTTCACGATCACGCGCACGTTCCCCAATGACGTGGCCGGTTTTCACCTTGGTGACGTCAGCGCTATAAACGGGTCGGTAATTGATGTGGAGGATTTTGATTGGGCGCTGCCTGGTTCCTCGGAGGCCGGAGAAGAATACCGCGGAGGTGGGATTGTGATCTGGCACATTGATGAGGAAGTCATCGCTCGCGGCTTGGTGGATAACTCGGTCAATGCCAATGCGAATCGTCGCGGCATCGACTTGGAGGAGGCAGATGGATCACAGGACATCGGTAGAGTCTATGACCTACTTCAGGCGGGATCCGGAACGGAATTCGGTTCGCCACTCGACTCTTGGTATGATGGAAATCCGTCACCGGCGTACAAGAATGTCTTCGATAGGAATTCGTATCCCAATTCGAATGGCAACACCGGTGCTCAGAGCCTCATCACGATCAAGAACTTCAGCGCACGCTCGCCGCGGATGACGGCAACGGTCGAGATCGGTGATGGGCAGTTCCAGCGCATCAAGGGCTTTGCGCGCATGCTTGCCCCGGGAGGCTCGACTGTGCCGCCGACGGTATTGGATTCTATGGTCATCGCGTGTGCAAACAACAGAGTCTATGCCTTCCAGCCGGATGGGTCAAGCAAGACTCAAGACCCGAGTGGACTACTCTGGCCAAAAGGGGGCCAATTCAGTATTGCTGCTCTTGATCTGGGATCGGGTAGCAGCATACTCGCTGGAGCCCAGGATAGCTTGCTGTACATCTGGACGATCGGTGACAGGAATGCCGACGGTCTCATCGATACGGTACGGAGCGTCACCGTGCCGCTGGACGAACGGATTTCAGCTCCGCCGATGTTCGCCGAGGTCTTCATCATCCGCTCCATCGTGGTAGTCGGGAATCGCGGCTCGGCTTGGCAGGTTGATCTGAATGGAGCCGTGCAACGGAAGAGCACGATCTCCGCGAATGAGATTTCATCTATCGCACAATTGCCGACACCGAGTCTTTCCAGGCCTTCAGAAGTGTTCTACGTGACCCGCGATCGTCTCTTCAGTGATCAAACGTCCGTCGCGTTGAGTGATTCGTCACGACCGTGGCTGTTGGCGGGCGGCATTTCTCGCTCAGGCAATTTCGTTGTGGCGGCTCAACAGGGGGGTAGGAAGGCCGTTGCTTACGATCGCGCGCTTGCCAACAA
>JBBTCR010000307.1:0-3521 GCA_038043105.1 Bacteroidota bacterium | reverse complement strand
CCTGTACCCTCATATGAGCGTGTATGAGAACATGGCCTTCGGCTTGAGACTTCGAAAGTTGCCAAAGCACGATATTGACGATCGAGTTCGAGAAGCCGCCTCCATCCTTGGGATTGAACAGTATCTCGGCCGAAAACCGAAGGCGCTCTCAGGCGGACAGCGCCAACGCGTCGCTGTTGGCAGAGCCATCGTTCGCAAACCCAAGGTCTTCCTGTTCGACGAGCCGCTCAGCAACCTTGATGCGAAGCTTCGTGTACAGATGCGTACCGAGATCTCAAAGTTGCATCAACGGCTCGGAGCGACGATGATCTATGTGACTCACGATCAGACCGAGGCGATGACCATGGGGGACAAGATCGTCCTGATGAAGGATGGGTACGTTCACCAGATCGATACTCCTCTGGAGATCTACGGCCGACCCGTGAATAAGTTCGTCGCCGGATTCATCGGAAGCCCCGCCATGAATTTTCTCGAAGGGCGAATCCAGAAAGCACGGGGCCTTACCTTCGTCGAAGCCCAAGACGGAATGAAACTTCCCATTGCCAAGAAGGATAATGCAAGACTGAAGGGATATGTGAGAAAGGAACTGACGATGGGTTTGCGACCCGAGGATATCCACATCGCCGGCCCAGGAGCTGCAAGTGGGACGAAGGTGAAGGTGAGGGTGGAAGTGGTTGAGCCGATGGGTAATGAGATCTTTGTTTACTTTTCGACGAAACGCGACGGAAACCAGTACGTGGCGAGGGTGCGCGCGAGCAAGGAGCCGCCGGTCGGGAAGCCACTAGAGCTGGTCTTCGATCTCTCGAAGGCCCATTTCTTCGACAACGAAACGGAGAAAGCGATCTAGACGAGCGGTGGCTCTTCTCCAGAGGAACCTGCACCCTACAGTTTAATGACCTGATGCTTGAATAAATCGATCTTGATTTCGTTGAAAAGCCACCGCAAAAATTCCATCCCATACTTGTTCAAGAAGTACAGAACGTTCAACTCCCTCTCCTGAAAATTTAGCCGCGGGAAGACAAGGTTCGCCGCCTTGTCGATCTGACGAAGAGCTACTTCGTGCTGGCGCTTTTGTGCAGCGATCGCCTTTTCCTTCAGACCTTCAACGCTTCCTAAGATTCTCTTTGTCGTGTTGTCAAGAGCACCAAGAAGTGTTGGGTCAATGCCCTGAAGTGGTTCCTGCGCGCGGTCAAGGAGTTCCTGGATAGCGAGAACGGTTTCGCCGAACAACTCATCCACATTGATTGCCCCAAGCTGGCTTGCGACTCTTCCTTTGACTAATTCCAAATCCTGATACAGGTCTGGAAGTGACAAGGAGAACCGCTCAAGAACCTTTTCAACTTTCTCCTCAATGATCGTCACGCTTGCCCGTGGGTAGATGATGGGCATCGGGATTTTCGTTTCCTCGTACAACGGCTTGAGTTGAGCAAAGTACGCTATCTCAGCTGGACCACCGACATACGCAACGGTGGGCAGCAGCCAGTCCTGACAAATCGGCCTCAGCACGACATTGGGACTGAACAGTTCCGGAGAATTTACTGATGCGTCCTGAACGTATTCCTTGGCCAGATGTTGTCGGGTTCCCTTCAACGAGTACCCGTCAGGGCGCGGTTCGAGAAGATATCGACCGCCGTGATGAAAAAAGAAGAGATTCAATGCCTTGGGCTTTACCTGAGCGTGGTATTGCTTCTCAAGCTCCGCACTCTGATCAACGACCAGTTGGCAAAACTTCGGGGTCTCGGCAAGCTCCCGCTGGAAGAGGGGCGCCAAGAGTTTCTTCACTTCCTTGTCATTGGGATCAAGGAAAATGAGGCCCGAATTCTCTAGAAGGACGTTCATCAGATGAGCAAATGCCCGGTTGAAGCTCATTCCTTTCTGGTACGCCGTGCGTACAAGCTCGATGACCTTGGGCTTGAACTCCGTTTGCATCAACGACTGGTCAATGGCCTGCAGAACCTCCTCGATGCCCTCATCGAATTCGATCTTTCCTACAGCACCTAAGTTCGTTTCACTTGAGGCGCCTCGAAACTGATAGGCAAATGTCGCGACCTCGTTTGACGCATCAACGAGCTGGACCGAATTGACTTCTTCGTAGTCGTGATCTTCTCCCTCGAGCCAGAAAATCGGTACAAATGCGTACTCAGGAAATCGGCTTGCCAGATGCTCGACAAGCTTGAGCGTCGTAAGAGTCTTGTAGATAGTGTAGAGAGGACCGGTAAAGAGGCCGACCTGTTGACCTGTGACGACGGCGACGGTGTTATCGTTCAGCAGAGAGTCAATGTGAGCCAATGTACGAACGCCGCAATGGAACTCCCGATTTTGGTTTGCCAAAATCTGTACAATAGCTGATCTGTCGATTGTGCGCTCCGTGACCTTTTTCAAAGCGGACTTCCAATGGGTATCGTCGCGGAAGTTGCCGCAGAAGAACTGCCGGACGCGTGTGAAATCTGACACGTAGTCCGCGAAAAGGGCCGAGAACGCGTCCGCGACTGATTTCAGTTCCCGATACTCAATCCAATTCATAGACTTTTAAGACCTTTCTTTTGAGGTCACACGGAGAATGTGCAGCGTGCACCGAGGGACTGCAATCCCAGAGATAACATCTAACTGAGGATCAAAAAGCGCGCATTAGACATTTTCACTGCCCTCACCCTCCATCTGGCTAGCTCCAGCACGGCCTAGGGATCACTCCTACGCCAGTCGTTGGAACTCTCTGATTGGGATCCAACAAAATACTTCAGGCATCAGCGATCGAGCCCGCAGCTGGTGAAAGTTAAGCTCTTTACTCATAAGCGAATCCTAGGGTTTAATTCGCAGCAGGACTTCTTTCAGTAGTCGACTGAATGTCAGTCTGACTCTTTTGCCTGTCTCCGTTACCTCCTCGTGTGAAAGCTTCTCGGCTGACATACCGGCTGCAAGGTTCGAAATCAACGATATCCCCGCCACTCTGATTCCAAGCTCATTTGCAGCAAGGATCTCCGGTACCGTCGACATACCTAGCGCATCAACGCCCAGTCGCCTGAACATTTCAACTTCCGCTTTTGTCTCGTAAGTCGGTCCCTTCAACCAACAGTAGACGCCCTCGCGCAGCACCACACCCATCTCAGTCGCAGCCAGTCTGAAAATAGCTTGAAGTTCCTCATCAAGGAACTCGCGGTACTCCTGCTGTGCGAACGGATTCCCTCGCCTTTGCTGAGTGTTCACTTGTGGATACAAAAAAGTGAAATTGACGAAATCATTGATCAACATCAGATCGCCCGCTGCGAGGCTACGACCAACCCCACCAGCTGCATTTGTCACCAGGAGATACCGCACACCAAGTGCCGCAGCTAGATGGATGGGAAAAACGACCGCGTCGAGATCCACCGTCTCATAGTAATGTACGCGGCCCTTGAAGACCAAGACCGGTAAAGAGGTCCGTCCATCTGATCGAATACGCCCGAACACGAGCGTCCCTTCGTGCCCTTGAACAGTCGAGACTGGGTAATGCGGTATAGCGGATGTTGAGATTGATTTCCGCT
>JBBTCR010000306.1:0-3277 GCA_038043105.1 Bacteroidota bacterium | reverse complement strand
GATAGTCGCTGAGATTCAAGAAGTTGAAATCATCCCCCTTCTCAGCCGTCACGAGTTTTATCTCAAAACCTTTCGCCAGTTCTCTCGAGTTGTCAAAGCGGGCTACGCCATCGCCATCCGTTCTGAGAGAGGCGATGGTCTGGTTGTTCGTGGAGATGAGGTTGATCAGTGCGCCAGCAATGGGCGAGTTCGTCTCAAGACTGACGGCGAAGACATGCAGCGTGCGCGCAGCCTGTTTAATGATTAAGCCTATGTCGGAGATCGAGATGAGCTTTGATGTTGATCGCCATGACTCATCAGGATCTGCAATTTCAACCAGATAGAATCCTTTGTAGTCGGTTCGGAGATACGGGGTCAATTCAAATGCCGTCGTCACCTCCTGGTTGGGAGAGCCGTTGATCGTTATCGTTTTCTGGTCGAGCAGTCGACCGTAATTCCCCACGGCGTATCGATATTTTCTCCGATAATATTCCCGGCCCTCTTCCTCGTCATATGAATAATCGTAGTCGTACTGCCTTCCGCCGCTGAGAAAATGGACGAGGTTGTTTTGGAAGATCTGGCTTACCCGTACTTGGAGTTTGGAGAGGTTGATCGTCTTGAAGTCGATGGTTCTTGCGCCAGCCAGCAGCATATACACGCCGGACGGTGAAGTAAATCCGAACGATGGCTTCACATTACCAATAATGATGTCAGCATCGTAGGGGTTCTTGGTCTTCGCTCCCAGCACGCTTTCCAGCCCTTGTTTTATGACAAGGCGAAAGGCGGTCCCGGGCTCGAACTTCCCGCGCAGTGTAAAACTCAGTCGGTCATCGCCGACGAGCTTGTAGCCCCTGACGGGACTAAGTTCGATGAATGACTGGGCGGTTTTGAGATCTACTTCCTGCGATGTCTTGATTCGAATCCAACTGTCCGTTCCGTCGTACCCAAATGCGTGGCCATAGATTTTCAATTCTTCTAGTCCGGGCAACTGATAGACAAAAGGCTTCTGCATTGTAAGCCTTGTCTGGGATTCAGGAGAAACAAAATCGTTGTCGAACTCAATCCGTATCTCGCGGTCTTTCTCCAACTGCGTCAGTGAACCGATTTCGACCGGGGTCACACGACTGATCGCTGCTGTCACCGCCTTGAATTGCAGGTGAGGCTGGCCATCGATCGCAATCTTGATATGTTTAGCCAGTTCATCGGGATTTACAGTGTAGGTGAATTCCAAATTTGCCCTCACGCCCACGGTTCGCTTATTGTCGATACGGTCGTAAAAGAACTCAGCGCTCTTGAGATAGAACGGTTCCGTCGAAAAGGAAAACTCCTCATCGCCCTTGAATGTCTTCACGCCGGCGGTTCGGATGAGCAGCTCCGTGTTGAGTCTGCCTTTGAACTTGGTATCACCCGGAAGGGCGGCATCTGGGCTGAAGACAAGGCGTAAAGAATCCTGCCACACGAATTTCCCCTCAATGCGAGGTGTGAACTCCACGTATGGGGTGGTCGTCCACATATTCACCGAATCCGGTTTCACGACCGCCTGCGAGAACCCGAATTCAAAAACCGCATTGTTTGGAACAATGCCCTTGGGCAGAGAGGAGGTTAATCTGAGGGAGCCGGACTCTCTGATGGAGCAGGATGAGAGTACCAAGGTGCCCATGAGCATGAGCGCGAGGAAACGTAATCTAGTCATGATGATCCTCCCTAGGATGTGAATCAACAAGAAAAAAAGCGTGGAAAAAGCCGAGCTAGAGAACGTGTTGAACCCTAATCTTCACAGACGAAATCCGTCCTTTGTCATCAAGGCATGTGATTGTGTGGCTTCCTTCCTTCAATGTCAAAAAGAGCCGGTCGCCTGCTCTCTTTCGTCCGATGAATCGCTCGTCGATATACCAACGATGTTCGCTGACTTCAACGCCAGAACTAGCCTGGAACAGTATTCTTTGATTGTTCTCCACCAGGTAGTACGTCATATCTTTTGATGGGCTGATGATTTTGGGGCCCTCTCCTATGAACAGGCGGTCACACTCAGGGTTGTGTGGTGGTGCAAGCTTGTACGGTGTTCCAGACGTTTTCCAGTACGTCAGGAGTTCCGGTGGGTAGTCTCGGTACACAACGGCCTTGTAACGATTGCTGCCAATGCAGCTTTGGCAATAATGCTTCTTCCCGTCGCCCGATACGAGATACTCTTTGTCGACATCACAATACCGGTTCAGCGTTTGAGTCAGCGAATAGTATTCTTGAACAAGCTCTCTACATCGATCCGTTGGAAGCCTTCCGCTTGCGGCGCACACCGAGCGAACCCTGATGTCGGACGGAACGGGTAGAATCGTCTTGCGGTTAGTGGAAGAAATCGAATTAAACAAGTCGATTAGCAAGGGCATAGCGGATTTGCTCCCGACCAAATCCGGATTGCCTTTGTTGGTGACATTCCCCATCCACACACCGATTGTGTATTCTGACGAATAGCCAACGCACCAGGCATCTCTTCGTCCATAGCTAGTGCCGGTCTTGAAAGCCACTTTTGGCAGGTTAAGCGAGGATGCGAAATTGTTCGGAATGTCAGGGCGATCTAGACCGGAAAGTACGTCGGTAACAAGAAATGCTGTTGAAGAAGAGAAGGCTCGTCTCCCGCCGCTCCCGTTGTTTTCTTGCACCTTGAGATAGGATGGTCTGCGGTACAGGCCCGCATTGGCAAGCGTCGCGTACGCTGCGGTCAGCTCATCTAAGCTTACGCCGCACCCACCAAGGATAACGCTCAATCCCAGCTTCTCTCGCTGCATTCTCAGGGACGTGACGCCGACGTTTTGCATGAACTCGACAAATCGGGGGACGCCGGTCTCCTTTAGCAGGCGCACGAAGGGAATGTTCAATGATCGACGGAGTGCATCATCTGCGTACACTAAGCCGGAGTGAGCGCCATCGTAGTTCTCGGCTGTGAAACCCTCAGCGTCGTAGGGAACATCAAGCAAGCGCGTTTTAGGAGCCAACACACCCCTTTCCATTTCGAGCGCGCAAAGAAATGGCTTCATCGAAGAACCGGGTGATCGGAGTGCTTTTACGCCGTCGACCTGTCCTTGAGCGGAGGTATCCACGAAATCATCTGATCCGATGTATGAGACTATCTCCATCGTCGTATTGTCAATGACCACCACTGCACCGTTTTGAACTCCTCGTTGTTTCCAAGGTCGCAAATGGTTCTTGAGCAGCTTTTCTGAAGTCGTCTGGATTGTCAGATCAAGAGAGGAATGAAGCACTACGGATGTCTTGAACTGGTCTTTGATCCTCAAATTGAAGT
>JBBTCR010000305.1:0-2548 GCA_038043105.1 Bacteroidota bacterium | reverse complement strand
TGTGTTCGTGGGCATCTGTGCTGAGCGCGCCTGTCCCGGTCACAAGCCCGAATCGTTTCCGAAGGTCGATGATGGGGATCACATGGCCCCGAAGATTAATCACGCCCTCGATGAACGGGGGCAGATCGGGAAGATGAGTCACGCTCTGGATGCGAATGATCTCCCGGACTCTTGCGATGTCGATACCGTATTCCTCCGCGCCGAGGCGGAAGGTGACGAATTGAGCGCCACGGGAGACGGTTGCCCGGCGCTTGGCCCCGAGACTTGAGAGAGAGCTAGCCCAACTTCCGCAGTCAGTCACGGTTTTCCCCTGATTTCATGAGACTTAGTTTTTTTGTCAGTCCCTATATTCATCGAAGTCCAGGTCTTGATCGGTTTCATCACTTCGGACGGGATCTTGAGAGTTTGGTAGATTTCCAAATGACGAGGCTCCGGCCTTGAGCCCTTTCGAACGTTAAGCGTTGACCCATTGCCGACCTGCAGACTCACAGTGATGACTTGGTGTGTCGACAATTCCTCGCGAAGCGTCTCCCATGAGGTGTGAATTCCGGCGTCGAGAAAAGTCTTCTCAATGGCGACCAGAAGATGGTAGGCCAGAACGCAGAGGAAAACATGAGTCTGCACTCGGCGCTGCAATCGGTGGAAGATCGGACGCTCCGCCAATGGACCCTTCATCGAACGAAAAGCCGATTCGACGCGCGTGAGGAGAATATAGGTTCTCCAGACCTCGTCTTCGGAGAGATCCTTCCGATCGGTCTTCAAAAGCCAGGCGCCGTCGAGTCGCTCGGCGATCGCCTTGTGATCCTTCTTTTCGTCCCAGTGCAAGGATTTCGTCTCGGCATTGAACGCGATCTCGAAATAGCGAGCCACGCGCGGATACCGCTCTTTCATGCGCCCGATAGCCTCATGAATTTTCTTCTCGTCCGATAATGTTCCTTGAGTCACGCGTTTAGAAAGCTTCTTCAAGTCCACAAGAAGACGCGCTTCATGTTTTTCGCGAATGGCCTTGTCTTTCTCTTTGCGCCCATCACTGCGGCACAAGTAATGCGCTTCGTCCCCCGCATCTTTTCGCCGAACATAGACACGCGACTTCTTCTGATGAGGATTCCGCGGCGACGGTTCGCGGAGAATTTCCGTCCAGCCATCCTCCATCTCAAACTCCTTCAGATGCTCGTTTCGCTCGCTCTGACGAGCCGCTACGATGTAGTGATAGTCGCGATCCTTGATCGACTTTAGATTTTCGTCGTAGGCCATCCCGCGATCAACCACAACCGTCGCGCCCTTCTTGCGACCCACGCGCAATTCCAACGCATCAAGTATGTCGTCAACCGTCTTGCGATCTTGCCGATTTCCTTCGTAGATCTCGTGCGCTTTGGGAAATCCCTCGATTCCCAGCACCAACCCGACCACTATCTGTTTGCAGTCCGGTCGTTTGTCCCGCGAGTAGCCGCGCTTCGCCTGCGGATTTTCCACGCATTGCCCTTCGAAGTAGGACGATGTGAGATCGTACAGATAGATGTTCTCCTCCAGGTTGAAGAGCATTTGCTCCTTGTCATTGAGGCCTTTCTCGATCTGAACTCGCTGAGGATGAAGGCGATCAAGATTTCGATAGAGGGCGTCATCAGCCAATGTGTCGAAACTTTCACCCAGAATGTCGGCCATCGCGGTGCGGCGCATCCAGTTCGGCATGGCGTGCTCCGACAAAGGGAACACCAGCCGGTTGAGCGTCATCGCCTCCGTGAGCATTCGAGCGCGCTCAGAGAGCCCTGCCTGCGCCAAAATATCGAACAGCCCAAGTCGCTTCCACATCTGATGCCCCACATGAACCGATCCCGCCTCGCGGATATCATCGAACTCGATCTGATCCGTATGGATCTCGACCAGGTCGGAAATTCTCCCAACCGGAGTACGTGGCAAACGCGGTTGTTCGACACGTTCGACGACGGCTTTGAGTTGTTCATCCGGAATCAGTTCAGATTGACCTCGAAGCGAATGATCGATCCGATGGGCGATGCTCAACCACTCGGCCGGAGGAGCGGGCGCCAGGCTCCCCAGAGAGCAGACGACATTGTGTCGCGGTCCTTTGGGAGTAATCACGGACTCCACGAGGAGATGGTTGATGTAGGTTTTGGAGCCTACCCGCTTTGTTGTGCGTTTGATAAACATAAGCTATATCGTGCCTAGTATAGCATCGAGCAATATTATAGTCAAGGCTATAATACCATATACTACCGATAATATAGGTTATTATTACTAAATTTTACCTTATAATATTCGTGCCTATAATCCCGATACGCGGAATTCGAATTGAGAATACGAAAGTTCCGCGCGAAAAAGCCCGGAAAATCTAAAAAGACCGCGGAAGTTGGGCTAAGGGGCCGCGAAAAAATAACTTCCCATTTTCAGCATTCGTCATTCCCGCGAAAGCGGGAATCCAGAACACAACAGATCCACCCTGGACGGCCTTCCCAGCCCCTGGATTCCCGCTTTCGCGGGAATGACGATCGGGGGGAGAGGTTTTGCCAAAATGGGAAGTTATTTTTGCGCG
>JBBTCR010000304.1:0-2769 GCA_038043105.1 Bacteroidota bacterium | reverse complement strand
ATCGCGGAGGCCTACGATGACGTCAGGAGAGATTTCGCGGCAATTCGTTCGACCTGCATCAAAGTGCAGCAACGGGTTCTTTCTGGTCTTGTGAAAAAGGGGAAACGGAATCCTCGGGAGTTCCATTTCGCCTTGTTCAATCCCTTGGGATGGAAACGGAGCGACTACGTTGTTCTCGAAATCAAATCAAGAGAGAAAAACTTCCTCGTCCTTGACCACCACGGGAAAACGGTAGAACACCAGGTCCTCGGGCGAAAGAAAAGGGTCGTCCAACTGTTGTGCCATCTCGACAACGTTCCGCCGTTTTCGTTCACGAATCTTGTAGTCAGCCCGACCAGCGCAAAGCCAACACCTTCAGAAGGATGGAAACTGAGCAGCCGGGTCATCGAAACACCCTTCTACCATATAAGGCTCGACTCGAAGGGACAGTTTTCTTCCGTGTATGACAAAGGTCTGCGGCGTGAGTTGATCGCCAAAGGCGCGCGCGCGAACCAGTTCCAAACGTTCAGGGACCAGCCGAAACAATGGGAAGCTTGGGACATTGATCCAGACTATGCGAGCAAAGAACTTGACCTGCTGCGATTGAAGAAGCTTAGGGTCGTTGAAGCCGGACCTCTCCGTGTAATGCTCCGGCTGGAGCATCAGTCAGAGAACGGTACGAGGATATCCCAGGACATCCTGCTCTATCATAAGTCCCGACGAATCGACTTCGTCACAGACGTGCGCTGGAGGGAGAGCCAAACGCTGTTGAAAGTTGCCTTTCCTTTGTACGTGAAAACGCATACTGCAACATACGAGATCCAGTTTGGAGCGCTGCAGCGCACCACGAAACCGACCGAACCGCGGCAAAAGGCCAAATACGAAGTACCTGCCCAGCAATGGGTTGATCTTTCTGAATCGAAATTTGGCGTGAGCCTCTTGAACGATTGCAAATATGGATATGACGCGAGCGGCAATACGTTGCGCCTCACGCTGCTTCGCTCCCCACATTATCCACATCCACTCGACCCGCTGCGGCTCTCGGATGAGCGGGTCACCGATCAAGGCGATCACCGGTTGAGCTACGCGCTCTATCCGCATGCAGGCGACTGGCGGGCCGGCGAGAGCCTTCAACGTGCCCGGGAATTCAATCATCCGCTGATGGTCATCCCTGGACAAATGGAGGACGTGAGCCCACTGGTCATTCTCTCAAGCTCGAACATCGTTGTCGACAGCATCAAAAAGGCGGAGGACAGTGAAGATATCATTATCCGCATTCACGAGGGGCACGGTCAACCAACGAAAGCAACTCTGGAATTCGGACCGAAAGTTGATTATGCAGCGGAGTGCGACATGCTGGAAAATGAGCTGGCGCCGCTGAAATCCGTGAAATCAAAACTCGCGCTGAAATTCTCGCCATTCGAAATCAAAACACTTAAACTAACGTTTAGAACAAAACGGTAGCCGCTCCTTTCCGCGTTTCATTCGGCTTCTTCGCCATTCAGAACTTGGGTCCAGTCATCGATGCCATCTTCCCTTCAGCGCGGTCTCATCGTTTCGTGCCAAGCCGAAGAACACAGTTTTTTCGACACCCCTGAGTTCATCGCGGCGTTCGCGAAGGCTGCCGAGCTCGGTGGAGCTGTTGGGGTTCGGATACGCGGAGCAGAGAACATTCGGGCAGTTCGAAAAGCCGTTCAGCTTCCGATCATCGGGATCACAAAAGCGACGTACCTAAACGATGAAGTCCTCATCACCGGTGCGCTCGATGACGTTGAGATTCTCACGAACGCGGGAGCGGATCTTGTCGCCCTCGACGCGACAAAGCGTGTCCGACCAAATGGGCTGGATGGTCCGGCAATGGTCGCTGAGGTCAAGCGGCGTTTCAGTATCTCTCTCGTGGCTGACATCGCAACGCTCGATGAAGGCATCGCTGCTGCTTCGGCTGGCGCAGACTTCGTGGGGACAACCCTCTCAGGCTACACAGAGTACACAAAGAAAATCCGGCTTGACGTCCCCGACTTCGAGCTCATTGAGAAACTCGCGAAAAAACTACCGGAGAAGGTCATTGCCGAGGGCAGATTCTGGACACCTGAACAGGTCGCGTATGCATTACGAATGGGTGCCTTTGCGGTCGTCGTGGGCACAGCTATTACAAGGCCCATCGAAATTGTGAAAAGGTTCGTAAACGCAACAAAGATTACGTAAGGCTATTCCTGCACTTCGTCACGGGGGGGAACAAAAACGGGCGAGCCTGTGCTCGCCCGTTTTTATTCCGGGATTTAGAAGCGATCAACGAAGCAGGGTCGCCGGATCGAGATTCGGGGCCTCGATGTCTTTGAAGTACTTGACCGTGCCTACTTTGAGCTCGAGCGTCGCTTCGTCATCACACACGATGATGCCGTGCGGGTGAAGCTGCAGCGCACTCACAGTCCACATGTGATTGACTCCAGCCTCGACAACCATTGCCAGCGCGCGGGCCTTCTTGTACCCGTTAATGATGATGAGTACCTCTTTTGCATCGAGAACAGTGGCGACACCGACGGTCAACGCTGTCTTCGGAACTTTGGTGATGTCGTTGTCAAAGAAGCGCGCGTTCGCTACGATGGTGTCATACGTCAGCGTCTTGATTCTTGTCCGCGAGGCGAGCGATGAGCCCGGCTCGTTGAACGCGATATGTCCGTCCGGTCCAATACCGCCAAGGAACAGCTGGATCCCGCCGACCTTCCTAATCCTTCCTTCGTAGTCCTCGCATTCTTTTTGTAGGTCTTTCGCGTTCCCGTTGAGAATGTT
>JBBTCR010000303.1:0-9053 GCA_038043105.1 Bacteroidota bacterium | reverse complement strand
AGATACGAAAGCCCTACGATATAGTAAAGCTATTTATGACACACGACACTAGCTGATCACACCGAGCTTCTTGCCAACGTCGGAAAAGACGTTCAGGATCTTGTCCAGATGCTCATCTTCATGTGTCGCCATGTAACTCGTCCGCAGCATCTCCATCCCCGGCGGCACACCCGGGCGAATAAACGCGTTGACAAACACTCCTGCCTCAAACAGCGCTTTCCACATCACGAGCACTTTCTCCGTATCGCCGATGATCACCGGAACGACGGCCGAGTCATGCTCGCCAACGTGGTATCCCATCGCCGCCAGTCCTTGTCGCATCTTGCGTGCGTTGCGCATCAGCTTGTCGATGCGCCATGGCTCACTCTCCAAGATATCCAATGCCGCCAACGCCGAGGCAACAGAAGCGGGAGTGGGGCTTGCACTGAAAATCAATGCTGGAGCATGGTGTTTCAGGAAGTTGATGACCGCACGGTCAGAGACCACAAACCCTCCCAGGGACGCAAAAGTCTTGCTGAACGTCCCCATCGTCATATCGACTTCGCTTTCGAGGTTGAAATGACTCGCCGTTCCCCGCCCCCCCTTGCCGATTACTCCGATGGCATGCGCGTCGTCCAAGAGGATCCGACCATTATATTTCTTTGCCACCTTGACCATATTCGGCAGGTCGACAATTTCTCCAGACGTGCTGAAAATACCGTCCGAGACAATCAACTTCGGGGCCTCCAGCGGAAGCTTGGAAATGACGGTTTCCAAATGCTTCATATCGTTGTGCTTGTAGCGAACGACCGACTGGGTCGTCCCATCCGCAAGCGCTCCGACACCCGTCGCAATGAGGTTTCCCGCGACGATGCATGCATGGTTGTCTTTGTCAGAGACGACGAATTCACCTGGCTGAATGAGCGTCGGAATGATGCCTTGTGCAGTCTGAAACCCGGTGCTGTAGAGAAGACAGTCTTCCTTGCCCATAAACTTCGATAGTCGCTTCTCCAGTTCAACGTGAAGATCCAGCGTGCCGGTCAGGTACCGGGAGCCGGAACACCCCGTGCCGTATTTCTGTACCGCCTTGATGGCTGCTTCCTTGACTTTTGGGTGGGCGGTGAGACCTAAGTAGTTGTTCGAGCCAGCCATGACGATCTTCCGCCCTTCGATTTGCACGACAGGTCCTTCACTCTCCTCAATAGGGTGGAAATAGGGATAGTAGCCGAGCGCTTTTGTCTCATCCGCGCGTGTAAAGCTTCGACACTTATCAAAGAGATCCAATGGAGCTCCAGTCTGATGAAAAGAAAGAAGGGGTTAGAACATCCCTGTTTTGCTTGTCAAAACTTTTTTGAATATACTCCATTAAGAAAAGAAAGTCAACGAAACCAACGTTTTCTTTCCTGGAGGTTGCATACCACGCGCACTCGTTACCGGCGGAACCGGTTTCATTGGTAGCCATACCGTTGAGTACTTGCTCCAACGAGGCTTCACGGTCCGATGTCTTGTCCGCCCTTCTCGCAAAGGACTAGGTTGGCTTGACGGTCTTCCGGTCGAAATCGTTCAGGCAAGTCTGTTTGATCCGGATGCAATCCAGTTGGCGATTCAGGATGCGGAGTACGTCTTCCACATTGCAGGAGTAACAAAGGCGAGAAAACATCGGGACTTTTTTGAAGGAAACGTTACCACAACTAGGAACCTGTTGGAAGTTGCCTCTCGAACCGCTCACTTGAAGAAGTTTTGTTTTGTCAGCAGCCTCACGGCAGTTGGCCCCAGCCACGACGGCACCCCGCTTGACGAACAAGCCCCTTGCCAGCCAATCAGCACATACGGTGTATCAAAACTAGAAGCGGAAACGCTTTGCCAGCTGTATTCGCAACGAGTCCCGATGGTTGTCATCCGGCCGCCGGCAGTCTACGGCCCGCGCGATCAAGATGTCCTTGAGCTTTTCCGGTGGGTGAGCAGAGGAATCACACCGATTCTGGGAAGCAGACAGAAATCCCTCAGTTTGATTTACGCAACGGACCTCGCTCGCGCGATGGTCGAGGCTACTCTTTCCGAAAGAACAACAGGCGAGACTTATTTCGCCGCTGAGGAGACAGTTCATGTTGTTGTTCATCTCATTGATCTGGTTGCCGCACTCATGGGCAAACGAACCGTGCCGTTATTAGCCCCTCCTTTCCTCATCTATTCGGCGGCGGCAGTTGCCGAGTTTTTCTCGCTCTTTTCGTCGAAACCACCCGTGTTGAATATTGAGAAAGCGCGCGACATCGTTCAGCCGCACTGGGTGTGCAGCTCGAAGAAAATCGAGCACCACATCGGTTTCAAGTGCAACGTGCCTGCCATGGAGGGACTCAAGATGACGTATGAGTGGTACAAGCAGCACGGCTGGATATAGCCGTAACATGTGATTGAATAGGAACACTGATTGTTCCGCTCCAGCGTAGTCCCAGCCTCCACAAACGCTATCCCGCCATCAAATTCCCTTCAGTTGTCCCACCCTCTTGGCTTGTGCGCACCATTGGCTGGAATTGCTGACAACCGCGATTTCAACGTGAGAATACGAGACACACGATTCGACGGCCGGTTTTCAACGTAACAACGAAGTAAGCCACTGTGGCGACGATGATTGAACTAGCGATGATCGGATGTGGATAGGACAGACACACTGAACATCGCGGAAGCAGAGTGCTCCTGAAGCAGGCATCAATGATTGTAGGGAACCACCGCGGGAGAGGTTCGCGGGGACGCGTTTCAGGCTGTGAGCAAGCGGGCAGAAGATTGCTCCGTGTCAACGAGGCGGATATGTCTCAGCTGACGTCAAACGAAAACGTGTCGTTGCATGAGACAAGCTCATCACCGTGCGAACCGTAAACTCTGTATTCCACGCGATCGCCCGGCTCGAATGCGCCCAGTTGCGCGCGCCAGTACGAGTTGTTCCGTTGCTCGTTGTTCGAGTGCCACTGCGCGGGCATTTTGCACGACAGTTCTTTACCATCGGTCTTGCGGAGTGAGAGCTCGATCCATACGGATTGACCGCCTTCGATCGGATAGGTACCTATCCACAGCTCCACTTCTTGTCCGGCGAAAACGTACTCGGGAATGCGGGATGCGTCGACTGTGTTATGCCAGATGATCATAACACATCTCCTCCCGTTCCGCGCAAGAGTCTACGCGCGGTTCGGTGCAGTGGTGGTTTTCGCTGTGCCCTAGAAACGTGGTCGAAAAGCTTTTCCTCACGCAAAGTCGCCCCGCCAGAATGCGTAGCGGGCTGGCAAGTCGCAAAGAAAGATTTTTCGGTGATTTTATTCGAAAAATGAATCCTTGGCGTCCTTGGGTCTTTGCGTGAGACTTTTCGACTGGGTCTCTAGGACGCAGCGTGGAATTTCTTATACTCTCCGAGCAGCGCTTCTACGCAGTCTGTCTCTCGGCCCGGGGAAATGTAGTTACCGAATTCTCCCGTTAACGTAAGCAATTAATTCTTCAACTGCTCTTCGTCATCACGTCCGTCAACGGCAGCACTGATCAGAATTGCCTCCAGACCTCTGTTGCCAGCTTCAATCTCCGCGACCTTGATAATCTTTATCGTGGGCTTGGAG
The DNA here is from genome assembly GCA_038043105.1 of Bacteroidota bacterium. Classification (GTDB taxonomy): domain Bacteria; phylum Bacteroidota; class Ignavibacteria; order UBA10030; family UBA10030; genus VGWB01. The sequence goes on along the minus strand of JBBTCR010000303.1, from coordinate 5,475 downwards.
CAACATGGACGCGCCACGGGACGCCTACTCTTCACCGTACAACAAATGAAATGCTAACGACAAAGTCAATGATATTGCTCGTCAAGGCTGATCATCCCGCACTGAAGCCAATCACTGCTGCAGCGACCTTCCCAGTTCTGACAACATTCGCTCTCGGCACAGAGTCGGTTGTCAGGATTAGGAAAGGCTGAGTCAGCTTACAGAAATCGTGTCCTTCAAATCAAGGCGCCGAACAGTAGTCCGGCAAAAGCCGAGAGTATGACTATTGAGAAGATGTAAACAGTGGCTTGTTTCGTTCCCATAAGCTTGAACAACACGATGATGCTGGGAAGGCTCAGCGCGTTTCCGGTCAGGAACAATGTGAGCGCCGGCCCTCTCCCCATCCCGAGCGCCATCAGCTTCTGGACGATCGGCACCTCAGTGAGCGTAGCAAAGTACATAAAAGCGCCAAAGAGAGAAGCAACAATGTTTGACACCAGCGTATTCTGTCCCACAAGCCCCGTTATGAAATCCTGTGGGATGGCCACTTCAATTATCCCAGCGATGAAGATCCCAATGAACAGATAGGGAAGTATCTTTTTCGTGAGGTTCCACGTCTCGCGCACCCACTCGAGGTTGTGCTCCTTCGTGAACTTGAAGAACGCGATTCCCAGAACCGCGGCAAGTGATACAGTGATGAGAATTGCTTTCACGGCAGGAGAGACCGAGAGGCCGAAGAGTACCATAATTCCGAGTTGAAGGATGAAAAAGAGCGTCACTGTGACATTTGAGTACGGAAGATCATCTCCAAGTCCCGTCGCAAACCCGTTTGCGGAATTCTTTGCGTCGTGTTCGCGAAAAACAAACGCCATGATCAACCCAGCGATGACAGAAATGACGATCGCAGCCGCCAGACGGCTGATCGCGAAATCCCAACCAATAACGCTCCCCGTGAGAAGAATTGCGGTAATGTTAATCGCGGGCCCGGTGAAGAGAAACGCCACGGCGGGACCGATGCCGGCACCTCGCTTGTAGATGCCAGCAAAAATGGGCAGGATCGTGCACGAACAAACGGCAAGAATGCCCCCTGACACACTGGCAACCGGGTATGCAATGTACTTCTTCGTTGTTGGACCGAGCAACTTCATAACAGCATTTTTCTTCACGTAGACTGCAATTGTGCCTGCGATGAAAAATGCTGGCACAAGGCAGGTCAAGACATGAAGCCGCGCATACTCCTGAAGCAGAACAAGTCCGGCTCCAATAGAGGTGAGGACAACCGGAGCGTCAATCGGAAGAAAATAAAGGAACAAGAACGCTCCGAGAAGCAACGAGATTTTCTGCCACTCCTTCACTTCGCGCCGGCCCTTTCCTGCTCAGCCGCAATGAGCTGTCGTATCCTCTCAACTGATGGAACTCCTCCCTGCCACACAACCCTTTCGTCAATCACTAAACCAGGTGTCCTCAGGACGCCGTAGGAGACAATGCTGCTCATATCCTCCACCTTCTCGACACCAGCCTGGAGGTTCAATTGTTCCAGCGCCTCGCGTGTCCGCCGTTCAAGTGTTTTGCAGTTGATGCAACCCGGTCCAAGAACTTTGATGGTCATTGCTCTTCTCCTAGATATATGCGATCGCAATTGTTGGTTCGTTCTGTGCCAGCTAGACTTTTTCCAGCACTTCATATTTCTTTTCAGCGTCGTGTCTTGCGACGGCTGCGACAAGCTCAAGAATCTTGAAGATCCGGTTGTCAGTGACCTTGAAGTTGACGCGCAATCCGTCTTTCCACGATGAGAGAACATCTGCTTGAACGAGGATCTTCAGGTGCCGTGAGAGATTCGATTGCTCCAATCCGAGCGCCGGGGCGATCTCGCAGTTGCACTTCGTTTCTTTCTGAAGAAACTCAAGAATGCGGACCCGATTCGGGTGCGCGAGTGCGCCGAGAATCTCCGCTTTGAGATCAGCCTGGCTTCGTTGCATGAACAACTCCTCCTTTCCACGTATCTCTGACTATATGAGTATATACTCATATAGTATGCCGCCCGCAAACGTGGGAATTTTTCGTGAAAACGGAAGAATCGCGTTCCTGGTAATCGCGAATGAGAGGAAATGTGTCGGAAGTGAGAGCGGACTCTTCTTACGCTTGAGAAGGAGAAGGACAAGGAGGGTAAAGAGCTGCGTCGACATGACTACGCTTAAGAGAAAAGCTCCCTCCTATACTCGAGGAGAGAGAAATGAGCGGGGCAAGTTCACAGTTGCAGGCCAGTCCGCTCCGCACCGCGTCGAGAATCCGAATCCTGTTCAGGTGCGCCAGTGCTGCTAAGAGATCTGCTTGGAAATCGCGCGGGGATGAACAGATCATACGGACGCACGAAATGAGTTAGTGACTATATGAGTGCTTTTGCATAAACCGCACCATCTAGATCGATTGCCAAATTCATTCAGAATGCCTCATCTCTTCCTGTGTCTGAGAATCGGTCTACAAATTGCACGAACTGGGGAGTGTCGGGGGAACTCACGGCAGGGTCCAAGAGAATGCGAAGCCGCTCGTTCCGATTGCATACGGGAAGCTTGGGGGAGCCTTGAAGAGAATAGCAGTCCTGCGTCGTGAACAGGCACCGAGAGGCTTCTCTGCCGTCGATGCAGTTGGGAACCAGAAGCAAAGACGAGTCACGAGTGGAGGTGCGCCAGCGAGAGCAAGTAGTAGATCAGTCCAGCCACAAGCGCGGATGTCGGAATTGTGAGGATCCACGCAGCCACAATCTTGCCAGCTACACCCCATCGAACAGCGGACATCCTCCGTGTTGCTCCGACACCCATGATAGCTCCCACAATCGTATGGGTTGTGCTGACGGGAATGCCGGCCAGCGCCGTGCCGAGGAGGACGAAGGCACCTCCCGTTTCTGCGCAGAATCCACCGACCGGTTTCAGATGGGTGAGCTTTATTCCCAACGTGCGGATGACTCTCCATCCACCCGTAAGCGTTCCAAGTCCAATCGCTGTATGCGCGGCGATGACCACCCAGAACGGGACGTGGAATCCTAGGGACTTATCATACATCCAGCTCGGAATGCCAACGTTCGCAGAGAAAAGCAAGATAGAGATTATACCCATCGTCTTCTGAGCATCGTTCGTTCCGTGGCCGAGGCTGAATGCCGCTGACGAGAGTAGCTGGCCGATCCTGAACACTCGATCCACTCTCCGGCCGGACCATCTGCGGAAAAGCCACGAGACCGCAATCGTCAAGGAAAAGGCAACGACCAGGCCGATGAGCGGGGACAGAAAGATGAAGAGCAGAACTTTGTAGATGCCACTCGTGATCAATGGAGCTGTCCCTGCCTTCACGAGAGCCGAGCCTGCCAACCCTCCGATCAAAGCGTGCGAAACGCTGATAGGGAATCCGAAGTAAGTACAGAGGTACGTCCAGACAATTGCGCCAACGAGAGCCGAGAGAATGAGTTCCTGTGTCACAATGTTCGGATCGACGATCCCCTTACCAATCGTATTCGCCACGGCAACGCCGAACCCGAACGCAGCCACAAAATTGAAGAATGCAGCCCAGAGAACGGCAAGGCGAGGCGACAGGACCCTCGTGGACACAACCGTTGCGATGGAGTTCGCGGCATCGTTCATGCCGTTGAGAAAATCGAAGAGGAGTGCAACGAGAATAATGATGATAACAAGCGTCATAACGCAGTGCTCTCAAGGTGGAGTTAGCCGTGCTTAATCAGGATCCCTTCGAGAACATTTGCAGCATCCTCGCACTTATCCGTTGCGGTCTCCAAGCCGACAAACACCTCTTTCATCTTGATGATTTTTATAGGATCCTTCTCACGGTCAAAGAGCTCCGCAATGGCGCCTTCAAAAATCGCATCCGCTTGGTTCTCATATTCATTCACATTCTTGAACACCTGCTGAAGCTCATCAAACTGGTGCATGTTCTTGATGAGGCTAACACCGCGTTGAAGTTCCAAAATCGACAAATGAAGGACATCGATCAGCTGGATCATCGAGGAGGGGCATTCCTCCAACTTGTAGAGAATGAACCGCGAAGCACTCCCATCGATGTGATCCAATATGTCGTCGAGCGCCGATGTCAACTGGTGGATATCTTCCCGATCTAACGGGGTGACGAATGTCGAGTTCAGTTCTGAAAAGATCCTGTGAGTAATCGAGTCGCCTTGGTGCTCAAGGTCCTCAATGTGTCGCACGATGGCTTCCCGCTCAGTCAGGTTCCTGCAAAAGGAAAGTTTCTTGATGGCTTCGCCCGCCCTCACCAGATTCTGACTCGATTCTTCCAGTAGAGTAAAGAATTTGTGCTCGCGTGGTAACATTCTTCTAATCAAATAGTCGAGTTTCATAGCATTGTGTGCCTTCGTTTAGAGAGATGATACGGTTTGAGAGATGAGAATTCCGGCATCTTCGGGGAGAGCGGGCAGCAAGTTGATTCTCTAGTTTTGAACTCGTTCCAAACGCTCCTTGAGCTTCCTGTGTTCATCCCAGATCTCGGAGGGCATTCGCTCGCCGAACTGAGAGTAGAACTTGTCCATCTCCTTCACGCCATTCAGCCACCCCGCCTTGTCAACCGAAGTCAACTCTGCCATCGCACCTGGCCTCAGCTAGAGCCCATCTATCTCGATCGCGTCGGGAGTCGGCAAGTATCCAAGAGCAGTTTCCGCGGCCTTGCCCGTTCCCCGGACACGTTCGAGAATCCACTTCAACACACGAATGTTCTCACCGTAACCAGGCCACAGGAATTTCCCGTCTTGATCTTTGCGGAACCAGTTCACTCGAAAGATAAGCGGAGGTTTCTTCAATCGCTTGCCAATCGAGAGCCAGCGCGCAAAATAATCAGCCATATTGTACCCACAAAAAGGCAGCATTGCCATAGGGTCGCGGCGAACAATTCCGACTGCGCCGGTTGCAGCCGCCGTCGTTTCAGCGCCCATTCCCGAACCTAAGAAAACACCATGCTGCCAGTTGAACGCCTGCATCACCAGAGGCACGACACGCGATCGTCGACTTCCCCAAACAATGGCGGAAATCGGAACGCCGTGAGGATCTTCCCAACGAGGCGAGATGCTCGGGCATTGCCGGGCCGGGATGTAAAACGCGAATTGGGATGAGCGATCATTCAGATCCTAGACTTCCAGGACCGAACGACTCTGGCATCGATGCGAATTTCGTTGTTCGCCAGAGTGCTGGGAATGGGGTCAGGATAAAACTTCTGGCAGCACGCGTACGCTTCCAGGCTCGACATGTTCCAATATGATGGACAGGCCGCGCAGTGGATGTTGTGACCTTCCAGATAGAAATCGGTCGACCGGCAATTTTCGCTGATGCTCATGGCCGTCACGACCTTACCTTCAGGTGTGATGTACGCGATCAGGGGTACCTGCTGGACGTGTTCAGGATCAAAGAAACGAACGAGCTTGTGGTCTGTGACGGCCTTCAGCGGTATGACGATGAACCCTTGATCCATCCGGGCCTCGATCAT
>JBBTCR010000302.1:0-9606 GCA_038043105.1 Bacteroidota bacterium | reverse complement strand
ACACCTTCGGTAAAGACCTTGGCGATCTCCCAGATACTTGGACTCTTCGTCTGCAGGAGCGCACGATAAGCCAGCGCGAGCAATTCATCCCCAACCAAGATCGCGACGTTGGTGTCCCACTTGACATGCACCGTTGCCCTGCCGCGCCGAGAAGGAGCGTTGTCCATAATATCATCGTGCACGAGTGTGAAGTTGTGCAGAATTTCAATCCCCGCGGCGGCATGCAAAGCGTTCGTCGCTCTGCCGCCGACAGCCTCGCAGCACAGGAGAAGAAGAACCGGCCGGATTCGTTTCCCCCCGCCGGCCACAACATAGCGCAACGGCTCGTACAGTGATCGAGGCTCTTGCTGGGCAATGAAACGTTCGAGGCAATCATCAACGAGCGATTTGTAACGAACGTACTTTTGCTTGAAGTTCATTCTCCGTGTGATTCGATGCTGGCTGTTGTGTTGCACAATCTCTTGTCAGCCGATTCAGGACAAGACTGCGTCAAACGGTCATGGTTTCAACACCAACTGTTGTCGCTGAAGTTCGGCAATCGTTCGTGAACCCGTCAAGAACATCGCCCCTTTGAGCTCCAACTCCCACATCTCGATCGTGGCGAGCAACCCCTCCGGTCCACCAGCTTCGAGCGCTTTCAGCAGCGGTCGGGCCGAAGCTGCGAGATCGGCTCCAAATGCAAGTGATTTTGCGATGTCGAGACCGCCCGAAATGCCGCCCGATGAGATAACGCTCAGCGATGGATGTTCGGTCTTGAGACTACACACTTGCCGAAGTGCGTCGACAGTCGGGATCCCCCAATCCCAAAATGCGGACGGAAATGAGCCTGGCGTTCCCTTCCCTTTCTTATTTCCTCTCCTGATCCTATCCCTCCGAAGAATTTCCACTCCAGCCCAGCTTGTACCGCCTGCACCAGCCACATCGATGAACCGCACTCCAACATCAAGCAGCCGCTTGGCAACCGACATCGCGATCCCTGCCCCGATCTCCTTCACGATGATCGGAATGCCGAGCTCCTTGACGAGCATCGCGATCCCGTTGAGCACTCCCTTGAACTCCGGATTTCCCTCCGGCTGCAGAAACTCCTGCAACGGATTGAGATGCACTGCGAACGCATCGGCCTGAATCAAGTCGGCGAGTCGCTTCACTGCTGAGCTATCTTTAAACTTCGCGACCTCTGCACCGCCGATGTTCCCGTACATCGGGATCTTTGGTGCAACTTCGCGCGCCACACTGAACGACCGATGATACGCCGAATTCTCCATCGCCTGACGCTGGCTCCCCACCCCCATCGCAAGGCCTTTCTCCGCGCATACCTCAGCAAGTTGGCGGTTGATGCGAACCGCATCTTTATAACCACCTGTCATGCTCGAGATGACGAGCGGGAGTGAGAGCTTCTTGCCAAGGAACGTCGTGGACGGCTCGACTTCGGACAGATTCAATTCCGGAAGCGCGTTATGAAGAAACTCCCACCGTTCGAAACCTGCAGTCTTGCTTTGGAAGGAGACATCCTTCGAAAGAACGATATCAACATGTTGTTGCTTCCGAGAAGACGTCCGCGCGGGTTTCATGCGAGCCTAGAATTTTTCAGCATAATACTGAAATGCCGAGCCAGAATCAAGGTAAGAGAAAACGTGAAGGAAAGACTCATCAGTTAGGAGAGACTCGCTCGCGAGCGAGATAATTCTTTGTTTTGCGACAATACTTTTATATCTTGACAAAAATCGGTTGCATCGAACTTCCCCTATGCGAGCGATCATACCTGTCGCAGGCGTCGGTAGTCGGTTACGCCCCCACACGTATACAATCCCGAAAGTGCTGCTGAACGTTGGAGGCAAACCGATTATCGGTCATATTCTGGACCGCGTCATCGAGAATGGCTTTGACGAAGCCACGATCGTCGTCGGGTACCTTGGTGATAAGATCAAGGACTACGTTCTGGGCCATTACTCGATTAGAGTCGATTTTGTTGAACAAGAAGAGCGACTCGGGCTGGGGCACGCCATTTACCTGTCTCGACACACCATCTCCCGCGACCCTGTCTTGATCATCCTTGGCGACACGATTTTCGACGTCGATCTGAAGGCCGTAACCGCGAGCGATTGCTCAGTCCTCGGAGTGAAGGAAGTGGATGATCCAAGGCGTTTTGGCGTTGCTGAAACTGCCAACGGGTTTATTACACGGTTGGTGGAGAAACCCGAAGAGCCGAAGAGTCGGCTGGCCGTTGTCGGCATCTACTACATCAAACAACCGCAGATTCTGATCGACAGCTTGAAAGATCTGATCAAGCGAAATGTCCGAACGAAGGGCGAGTTTCAGCTTACCGATGGCTTGCAGATGATGATCGAGCGAGGTGAGAAGATGAAGCCTTTCCTCGTCGAGGGCTGGTACGATTGCGGCAAGCCGGAAACCTTGCTGGCGACGAATCGTCACCTCCTCGAGAACCAGACAGCGGCGGTCTCGAGATCCGACCTCGTCGTCCAGCCACCGGTGTTCATCTCACCAAAGGCGCAGGTCAAGAACTCTGTCATCGGACCGTATGCTACGATCGCTGACGATGCGACCGTCGAGAACGCGATCATCCGGAATTCGATCATCAGCGAGGGCGCAACGGTCACGGATGCCCTGCTGGAAGATTCGATCGTTGGCAACAACGCTGCCGTTCGCGGAAGATACAAGCAGGTCAACATCGGAGATTCATCCGAACTCGAGTTCTACTAGTGCCTCTACAACTAAATCCTTTTACGGACGAAGAGGCATCCCGCTCTTCGAGCGGGACTCGCTCCAACTACACAAAACGCGTGGCTACCGTACAATCATTTTTTTGGAGCGGCACTAGTCTTAGAACGAGGCCGAGAGACAACCCGATCAGGAATAACACGCAATGGGAGAAGGCATGACGTATCTGTTCACATCGGAATCTGTATCAGAGGGGCATCCGGACAAGATTTGCGATCAAGTTTCTGACGCCATCCTCGACGCTCTCCTCGCGCAGGACAAATACTCACGCGTCGCGTGCGAGACGTTTGTCACCACCGGAATGGCACTCGTCGGCGGGGAGATCACCACCAAGGGATACATCGAAGTTCAGGATGTCGTCCGCGATGTCATCCGCAGCATCGGCTATACCAAAGCCGAATATCGGTTCGACGCAGAGTCCTGCTCCGTCATGTCAACCATTCATGCTCAGTCTCCTGACATTGCCCGCGGCGTCGATACCGGCGGCGCTGGAGATCAAGGGATGATGTTCGGCTATGCGTGTGTGGAGACACCAGAGCTCATGCCTATGCCAATCATGTTTGCACACAAGTTGGCACGCCGCCTCGCCGAAATTCGCAAGCGACACCCGAAGCTCATGCCGTACTTGCGACCCGATGCGAAAACCCAAGTAACCGTCGAATACGAGGGGCGCCGCATCAAACGAATCCATACCGTGCTCGTCTCAACCCAACATGATCCTGACGTATCGCAGAAACGGATTCGGGAAGACGTGATTGAACACGTGGTGAAGCACGTCATCCCTGACCATTTGCTGGACAAGAAGGCCCGCTACCTCGTCAATCCCACGGGGCGCTTTGAGATCGGCGGACCACATGGGGACAGTGGTCTGACGGGAAGGAAGATCATTGTCGATACCTACGGAGGCCGTGCACCGCACGGTGGCGGTTCATTCTCGGGTAAGGATCCAACCAAGGTCGATCGAAGCGCCGCCTACGCTGCACGGCACCTCGCCAAGAATATCGTCGGCGCCGGATTGGCAAGCGAGTGCCAGATCCAAGTCGCCTATGCCATTGGCGTGCGAGAACCGGTATCGATCAACGTTAATACGTTTGGCACCGGCATTGTGCCCGACCACGAAATTTCCAGGGCCATCAAGAATGAAGTCGATCTGACGCCGCGCGGCATCATCAAGCGACTCGATCTCCTTCGACCGATCTACCGCAAGACGGCCGCATACGGTCACTTTGGACGAAACGAAAAGGAATTTACGTGGGAAAAACTTGATCTGGTGAAGACGCTGCAGAAAGCAGTAAAGTAATTTGCAATTGACGATTTTCGATTGTCGATTTGCCGTCAACGTCACAGCTGCAAACCTGAAACTGAAAACTTGTCCGCCGAAGGTGCCTGCCCGCCGTTCACGAACCATGATGGCAGGCGGGGATCCCCGCCCGCCTTCGCCCGCCCGGCTACGCCGTTCGGACGGGTCGTTCGGGCGGGCGCCTCTGGCGGAAAACCAGCAGACTCCACACTTCAAACTTGAAACTAGATTTCTATGGACGAGAAAAAAGGACTGTACAAGGTAGCAGATCTTTCGCTTGCAAAAGCGGGAAAGATGCGCATCGAATGGGCAGAGTCGCGCATGCCGGTGCTCATGGCAATGCAAGAAAAATGTCGAAAAACAAAACCACTCAAAGGCTTCAAGATCGCCGGCTGCTTGCACGTGACAAAGGAGACTGCAGTCCTCGTCAAGACCTTCGTTGAAGCGGGGGCAGAAGTGAGCTGGAGCGGATGCAACCCGCTCTCGACGCAAGATGATGTCGCTGCCGCTCTCGCAGCGGACGGCATTTCCATCTTTGCCTGGCACGGGATGAATGTCGACGAGTTCTACTGGTGCATCGAAGAGACGCTCAGGTTCAAGCCCAATCTGACGCTCGATGACGGAGCTGATCTTATCTTCACGCTTCACAACAAGCGCCCTGAGCTCATACCGAATGTCATTGGTGGGACCGAGGAGACGACGACTGGTGTCAACCGACTTCGCGCAATGGCGAAGGACGGCGCGCTGAGATACCCCATCATCGCCGTGAACGATGCGGAGACAAAGTGGGACTTCGACAATGTGTACGGCACCGGCCAATCGACTCTTGACGGTATCCTTCGATCAACCAGTGTATTGTTTGCCGGCAAAAATGTCGTTGTGGCAGGATTTGGTCATTGCGGGCGGGGCGTTGCCATGCGTGCCAAGGGACTTGGCGCAAATGTCATCATCACCGAAGTGAAGGCGACAGCGGCGTTGAAGGCAATTCTGGAAGGCTTGCGCGTGATGAAGATGGACGAGGCTGCAAAGATCGGTGATGTCTTCGTCACCGCCACCGGAGTGAAGGACGTGATCATTGAGCGTCACTTCAAGATGATGAAAGATGGGGCAATTGTCTGTAATACCGGCCACTACGATTGCGAAGTGAACATCCGGGAGCTTGACAAGCTCAAGAAAAGCGTTCGCGAGGTGCGTGCGGACAACGAGGAATACACGTTGAAGGACGGGCGACGCATCTACCTCCTGGCCAAAGGGCGACTAGTGAATCTCGTGGCGGCAGAGGGTCATCCTTCTGAGGTGATGGATATGTCCTTCGCAAACCAGTTCATGTCCCAGCTTCGCCTCGCAGAGTTACACAAGAAGGGAAAGAGACTGGAGAACAAGGTGTACGATATCCCGGCGGAGCAGGACCAGGAAATCGCTTCGGTAAAGCTTGGAACAATGGGAATTAAGATTGATAAGCTCACAGCAGAGCAAGTCAAGTACCTGACCGATTATTCTGAGGGAACTTAGTTAGATTCCCGAAGTCTTTGCTGGTCCGAAATGCTTTTCGCTGGGAGACTTCGGGAATCTCATTCGCTGAAAGGCATCTTGCGGAAGCGGGATGCCTTTTCCATAGCCAAAGCAAACCGCCAAAACAAAGAGCATCAAGCTAACCTGGATCTCTTCCTAACCTCTCCATTTACCTGCATGGTCCTTGGCGTCTGAGCGGTTCTTCTCCACAAATTGACAAACACCGAAAAAAAGAATAAGATACGCCGTCCATTAACTAATGAGGACCGATCACTGGACAAGATAGTGTTTTCTCAATTTCTACTCTGAGATCGTTACACAGGATTAGACAGGATGGATAACATTCGTAAGCAACTCTCATTCATCGATAGGTACCTCACACTCTGGATTTTTCTCACAATGTCTGCCGGCGTTTTGCTCGGCTATCAATTTCCTTCCATAGCTGGTTTCTGGGATACGTTCAAATCAGGAACGACGAATATTCCCATTGCTGTCGGCTTAATCCTCATGATGTATCCGCCATTAGCAAAGGTTCGTTATGAGGAGCTTCCCAGCGTTTTCAAGAACACTCGGCTCTTATTTCTTTCTTTGGCTCAGAACTGGATCGTCGGTCCAATCGTCATGTTTCTCCTGGCGGTTGTCCTCTTGCCCGACAAACCAGAGATGATGGTTGGCGTAATTCTCGTAGGTCTCGCAAGATGTATTGCAATGGTTCTGGTCTGGAACGACTTGGCAAAAGGTGATGCTGAACTAGCTGCAGGACTCGTCGCCTTCAATGCTCTCTTCCAGGTTTTGCTTTACTCAGTATATGCTTACTTCTTCATCACGATTCTTCCCCCTCTCTTCGGGCTTCACGGCGCAATCGTTGAAGTGTCCATTGGAGAAATTGCGTCCACGGTGTTGATCTACTTGGGAGTACCCTTCGCGGCGGGAATCGTCACTCGCCTAATCTTTGTCAGTCTCAAGAGCAAAGATTGGTATCACCGAGCTTTTATTCCGAAGCTCTCGCTCGTCACCCCCCTTGCCCTGCTTTTTACGATCTTCGTGATGTTTTCACTAAAAGGAGAGTTCATTGTTCAATTACCTGTGGACGTCATTCGAGCGGCGATTCCCTACTCTATCTACTTTGCAGTAATGTTTTTCATAACGTTTTACATCGCACGGCGCTTGGGAACATCATACCCCAAGACAGCAACCGTGGCATTCACGGCCTCAAGCAACGATTTCGAGCTTGCAATCGCCGTAGCCGTTGCAGTCTTCGGCATTAACTCAGCGGTTGCTTTCGCAACGGTGATTGGCCCTCTTGTGGAAGTACCCGTCCTCATCAGTCTTGTCAACGTCTCGCTCTGGTTTCAAAAGAAGTATTTCGCCCCAACTAAGGAAGTTGAGGCGTGGGTTCCGCCTTTTCAGAAATCAAACGCCAGCTAAGAATCGCAACCACGACGCGAGCCGTTCATCTATTAAAGAGGAGGATCGATCAATGAACAAAAAAGCGTTCATAGCCGAGTTCATCGGAACCTTCGCTCTCATTTTCATCGGCGTTGGGGCCATTGCCGCCGATCATATGCTTGGAGGGAAGTCCGGGCTGGTCGGAATCGCTCTGGCGCATGGTTTGACCATTGCCGTGATGATCAGCGCGACCATGGCCATCAGCGGTGGGCATCTGAATCCAGCCGTGACCGTCGGTGCGCTTGTGGCGAAGAAAATCAGTCTCGGCAACGCAGTCGGTTACATCATCGCTCAATGTCTCGGTGGCATCGTCGCCGCATTTGTGATCAAGCTCGCGATGCCCGTCGATACCCTTGCAGCCGTCGGCCTCGGAACGCCAGCGTTGGGAAAAGACGTCACACTGACCCAAGGCCTAGTGACCGAATTCGTGCTGACCTTCTTCTTGATGTTTGCTGTCTATGGAACTGCAATGGACAAGCGCGCACCGAAGGTCGGGGGATTGTTCATCGGTCTCACTGTTGCCCTGGATATTCTGATGGGCGGGCCCATAACCGGCGCGGCGATGAACCCTGCACGACATCTCGGGCCAGCGCTCATCGGTGGAATGATGGAGAACTGGTGGCTCTACTGGGTGGGCCCCATTCTAGGCTCTTCATTTGCTGCATTGGTTTACCACCACACACTGGAAGAAAAATAGGAGTACATGCAACCCAGAGGGTTTATAGCTCTGAACGCTATCCATCACACATTGCACTTCCCATCGTCAAGAAATAAGGAGAACCAGGTGAGCCTATGAAATCAGGAATCCTCTATCACATCCTCGCGGCGTCCTTCCTCGTGCTTGCTCTCGCTGCGAATCCATTGCCCGCTCAGTCGAAGCCAGACACGGTTGTCTTCAAGACTTCGCTCGGCGATATTACCATTGCGCTGTTTAATCGTTCAGCGCCTATCACCGTGAAGAACTTTCTCGCCTACGTCGACAGCGGCTTCTACAACGGCACGATCTTCCATCGCGTCATCGCCGGCTTTGTCGTTCAAGGAGGTGGATACACGAAGAACATGGTTCGTCGAACGACGTTTCCTCCCATCAAAAACGAATCGGACAACGGATTGAAAAACGAGCGTGGAACGCTCTCCATGGCGCGAACGCAGGACCCCAACAGCGCCACATCACAATTCTTCATCAATCTGGTCAACAATTCCAGCCTGGATTTCAGCGGTCCGGGCTCGGGGTACGCCGTGTTCGGCAAGGTGATCGCAGGCATGGAAGTCGTGGATAAGATTGCGAAGGTGCAAACCGAGACGCGTGACATGTTCAGGGATATTCCCAAAGATCCAGTCTTCATTATTTCAGCGAGGAGAAAACCCTGATATGCTTTCACCGAGCGCGCGGGAGGCCCGTTTTTCCTGAGGAGGAGACAAAGAGGCGATGGCCAGGATCAGATTCCTCGAAGGAATTACATACCGCCCCGTCCCGCTGTACGGGATCCCTTTGGGACTGGGGCTCAATCGCTCTTTCTATGGACAATCTATAAACATCGCGCTCCTACGGAGCGGCCAGATCAAGCCGATTTCATATCGACTCTTGAGTCCCGTTAGGGACGAGACGTTTCTAGCTTTCGCCAAAAAGAGACGTTGAGCTCCGTCAGGAGCGACATATTATTTGCGCTGTCCGTGGTCAATCAACCGATGTGGCTTGGCAAATCTTGATTGCGTGGTTTCGACGATAGCAGAAGTCAGAGACTGTGATGCTGGATGAATCGTCGCTCTGGAATCCTAAGACAACGATTTCTCTCCCCTCAGTACTTGAGGAGGGGCGCAGGGGTGGTGTGAGGAATCCTACGTGCAACCTGAAATGGATCTTCAAAGACCTTTACTGTATTTTTTTGTCTATTCATTTTTTGAGATGCCACCAATGAAACAGATCATCACTCTTTCACTCTTCTTGAGCATCGCCTTCTCAGGAACTGTCCGAGCTCATTCATTTGATACATACTTTGTCGACCAGACCATGCGCGTCGACTTCTACCACACCGGCATAAAAGGGCAAGAGACCATCAGCCTTGACAAGGTGTACGAAGAAGGCGCTTGGCCCGGAAGCCGAACGCACTTGCTTGATCCGCTGAATCTCGGCGAGTATATCGTGCGCGTCTACGATGTCGCAAGTGCCTTGCCGATCTACTCAAGAGGATACTCAACGATGTTCAACGAGTGGCAAACGACCGATGAAGCGGCGGCCGGCATCTATCGCACATTCCACGAAACTGTGCGATTCCCCTTCCCGAAGAACAAGGTTCAAGTGACCGTCTCCCGCCGCGACAAGCAGATGATTTTTCACGAAATCTTCTCCACGGTGATCGATCCCAACGCGCCAACGCAAGTGAACCGCGAGCAGCGCACCCATCCGTTCAAATCCGCCAAGTTCATCGACAACGGCCCGCCTCAAAAGAGAGTCGACCTCGTCATCTTGCCCGACGGTTACACGAAGGCCGACATGGAGAAGTTTCGGAGCGATGTGAAGCACTTCACCGATGTCCTCTTCGGAACCAGCCCATACAAGGAGCGGAAGAAAGACTTCAACGTCTGGATTATCGAGGTCGAGTCCC
>JBBTCR010000301.1:0-9685 GCA_038043105.1 Bacteroidota bacterium | reverse complement strand
AGATAGTACTTTCGTATGCGCTCCTGGACCTTCGTCACTACTGGGCAAGTAGCATCAATGATGGTAATGCCGAGCTCTTCCGCCTTCTTGTAGGTTGAAGGAGGCTCACCGTGAGCACGTACCAAGACCCTTCGTCCCTTCGCTTTCTCAAGATCAGTCACGGAAATTGTCTTGAGTCCTTTCTCACCGAGCCGCTGTATTTCCATCGGATTATGGATGATATCGCCGAGCGAGTAGAGATCGCTTGACTCTGCAAGCTCCTGTTCCGCAATCTCGATAGTCCGGACCACGCCCCAGCAAAATCCGGAGTGGTTGTCAATCGTAACGTTCACTCGTCCCTGCCATTAAGAATTCGCTGTGCCTGATCAATAACAAACTGAACCTGTTCCTCGATCGTTAAATCAGACGTATCAAGCTCGATGGCGTCTTGCGCTTTCCGAAGCGGGCTCGCTTCTCGTGTCGAATCGAGCCGATCACGTTCCAAAATCTCTCGCTCAAGGTTCAACGGCTCCACGACGTGGCCTGCCGCCTCAAGCTCGAGCTTTCTTCGTTTCACACGCTCCGTAACGTGAGCGATCATGTAGATCTTGACGTCAGCATTCGGAAGAACCACCGTGCCGATGTCCCTGCCATCCAGCACAACACCACCCCCCTCTGCCATGCGCCTCTGCTCGCGCACGAGAACGTCACGTACCACCGGATAACTGCTCACCGCGCTGACGTTCATCGTTACTGCCGAGGATCGAATTTCCTGCGTTACCTCGCGGCCATCGACGTAGACTCTGTTGCCGATCTCTGATCGTTCAAGCCTGATCTGCGTTCGCTCAGCCAGTTTTCCTATCCGCTCAATGTCCCCAAGCGGAATATGCTCTTCCAGTACGAGGAGCGTGATCGCCCGATACATTGCACCGGTGTCAATATGCAAGTACCCGAGTCGTTGAGCGACCAGCCGCGCTGTGGTGCTTTTACCCGAGGCCGCAGGTCCGTCGATGGCTATGACAAGTTTTCGCAAATCGTATAAACCCGGGCTTTTAATATAAGAAAATTATTCTCCTCGAGCAAACAGTATCCTGACACGTCGACAAGCGTAAACAACAAACAAAAACAGAGTCCTTCGACAGGAAACCATTTTATTTCCTGCAATTTTGGCGTATCTTCGATTGGTATGAGGAAGCTCGCTCACTCCGAGATTGCATCACGCCGGGCATCGGTAAGAAGCATTCGACCGATTGACCGACTACCCGTCATCGTGATTGTCGACAACGTTCGAAGCATGTACAACGTCGGCTCGATATTCCGAACGTCTGACGGTGTACTGCTTCAGAAGCTCATCCTCACCGGATTTACTCCAACGCCACCGAGGAAGGAAATTGAAAAGACCGCGTTGGGGGCTACGGAAAGCGTGCCGTGGGAATATGTGAAAGAACCACGTGAAGCAATTCTCAGGACGAAACAAGCGGGCATCAAGACGTACTGCCTCGAGCTTACCGACTCAACCATCCCTTACTACCAAGTCAAACCAACCGCCTTTCCCCTCTGCCTCGTCATCGGCAACGAAATCACGGGGGTCTCGAAGGACGTGATCGCCGAATGTGATGGAGCACTAGAGATCCCTCAATATGGCATCAAGCAGTCGCTGAACGTCGCCGTTGCCTACGGTATCGCCATTTTCGAGCTCAACCGGATTTGGCGGACAAACCATCGCAAGGTTCAATAAGCCATCGTGTAGAAGTCTTCCTTCTCGTGAGTGTGGATTCGTAGAACTCCCGCACGGACGAGTTGAATCAAAATCCTTGATGCACGTCTGGCCGAGATATTGACTAGCTTTCCGAATTGTTTGACGGGACTCCGCTCATGCGGGTCAAGGAAGTCAAACAGACGCCTCTCGGGGTCTCCGATGCTAATTCGTAGCGGGGGTGCATCCGGGCTCTCAGAGCGGAGAATCTTCACAACCTCTTTGCTTGCGACAACGGTCGTGTCCTTCACCCTGATCAAGACCTTTGTGGCGCGGTCGAGATCGTCGTCATCAACGACAAGTGAATGCGGCTTGTCCTGGCTCTCGTCAACCACCACGGCAATGATATCTTTCCCCCTGTACGTGATGATCTCGATCATTGGCTCGATGGGAGGATCACAGAAGACACGACCTGCCGTCTGAATCATTTCCACCTCTGTTTTTTCGCTCTCCACACCGACGATGGCCGCATCATCGTCCACACCGAACAGAATCATTCCGCCCTTTGTATTCGCGAACCCAATCAACGCTCGGGCGATTTTCTCAGGGCTAGAGACTCTTCGTTTGAATTCAAGATGAAATCCTTCTCCTTCTTCGAGAAGGAGTCGAAGCTCTTTCGTGTCCATAGCGATGTGTTCAGATGTCCTATAGCCCCCGTGCTGCCATTCGCTCGAGGATGATGCGCGAGCGCCGCACGACGTACCGTGATTCTTGATCAGCGCGAAATCGGCGCGGGCTGGGAATAATTGCTGCCAGCCTCGCTGCTTCGTCGCGACTTAGTTCGGACGATGATTTGCCGAAGTAGTACTGCGAAGCTGCGTCGATACCATAGACGCCTCTTCCCCACTCGATGACGTTTAGATACACTTCTAGAATACGCGACTTACTCAGCGATTGTTCCATATACCAGGTGAGAATCCATTCCTTCAGCTTCCGAAACGGATTTTTCGAAGACGAAAGGTACAGATTTTTCACAAGCTGCTGAGTTATCGTGCTGGCACCCCGGGCTGCCCGACCTTCTGTGATATTCCGCTCGATCGATTCCCGAAACTCAAACCAATCAAACCCTCCGTGTGACCAGAATGTTCCATCTTCGGCAACGATGATGGCGTTGACTGCATCCTTGGAAATGCGGCTTAGGGGGATCCATTTGTGCTGCCTCTTAAACGCCTTCCCCTCTTGTTTCGCTCGCTCAGCGTGCTCACGCATGAAGGCCGTTTCGGTCGGGTTCGCGGACTTAAGTCGGTCAATGTCACCAAAGGGAAGCGCGACAATTTCAACGAACAACCACGCTCCAACAAGCAAGAGGACGCTTTTGACCTTGTGCGCCTTGGCCCATCGGAGCAATCGAATCCCAACCTGCTTGAGCGGCTCAGGGAAAGTCATGTCAGCAACTCAGTGACCGCTTCCGGCTATCCAAAAAGCTCTGCAACATGATGGCGGCCGCAATCGCATCAACTCGCCCCTTGTGCTCTCGACGTTCTTTTCGCTTCGTTCCCATCCTCAAGAGCGTATCGTGAGCAAGCGAGCTCGTGAATCGTTCATCCCATCTCACGACCTGGAGACGCGTCTGCTTTTCCAGCTGAGTGATGAACCGTTCAACCTCCTGCGCCTTCTGCCCTTTCTCGCCTTTCAGATTGAACGGCATCCCAACGACAATCAGCTCAACTCGCTCGCGATCGGCGATCTCGGTGATCCGATCGAACGCCAGAGGGTTATTGGGGATCGTTTCGAGTGATTGTGCGATGATTTGAAGAGGATCGCTCAGCGAGATCCCGATGCGACGTGAGCCAAAGTCGATTCCGAGAATTCGTCCCAGTGTGTTCAACTCCCGCTGAGCACCACGTTCGCTCATGGATGCTTCAGCCAATGAATCTCTCAACCTCCAAGATCCCTGCCACTTTCTTGATCTTGTCAATGACGCGCGAGAGATGCTCCGTGTTCTTTACGTAGAGGATGATTTGGCCTTCGAACATGGAACCGCGTGAGTCGATATTGACGCTTCGAATGTTCGTGTTCTGGTAGTTCGAAATGGCGTGTGTCACGTCGCTCAAAAGGCCAGAGCGATCCTTCCCCGACAGGCGTATCGCAGCGATGAAGTCGGAGCCGTTTGCCGGCGGCCAACCCACCTCGACGATCCGCTCACTCTCAGTCATACGCATCGAGACGACATTCCTGCAGTCTTTCCGGTGGATTTTTATGCCCTCACCGATCGTCACAAAGCCGACGATTTCATCACCTGGAATAGGATTACAGCACTTTGCGTACTGGTGCATGAAATTGTCGCTTGTCCCGAGGATGGAGATGCCGCTGGTGATTTCTCGAGCGGTACTGATGAACTTCTTGAAGAGCGATTGCGCCTCTTCCGCACCACGCCCACCCTCCTCAGCACCCGGATGCTTGGCACGAAGGATAAGCTGCTCGATGAACACCTCGGGGTCGATCCGGTTCTCCGCAATACCGACAAAGAACGTTTGAACATTTTCGATCTTCGCGGAATGAACCAGTTTCGCCAGGTCGTCGTCGTTAATGTGAAGCTTGTGCCGCTTGAGCCTCTTCTCCCACAGGTCCCTTCCCTGTTCAACCTTCTTCCTCAGCTCCTCTCGAATCCACCGACGGATGTGCAATTTCGCCTTGTGGGTAACGACAAACTTGTCCCAATCAGGATTAGGACTCTGGTTCTTGGACGTAATGATCTCAACCTGGTCGCCGCTCCGAAGGAGCGTATTGAGCGGAACGATTCGTCCGTTGACTTTTGCACCGATGCAGTGAAAGCCAACATTGGAGTGGATCTCAAAGGCATAGTCAACGGGAGTAGAATTCCGAGGAAGGATCCTGAGGTCGCCTTTCGGGGTGAAGACGTAGATTTCGTCCTGATACAGGTTGAGCTTGAAGCTCTCCAACAACTCTTTAGGTGTCTCATCACTCTTTTGCTCAAAGATCTCACGCACCCAGTTGACCCAGTGCTCAAGCTCTCTGTCGATTGAACTCTTGTTCTCCTTGTACATCCAGTGTGCGGCAACACCCTTTTCCGCTACTTCGTGCATGCCCCGAGTGCGGATTTGCACTTCAACGAGCTTACCACCAGGCCCGACGACCGTCGTGTGAATCGACTGATATCCGTTTTTCTTTGGTATCGAGATATAGTCCTTGAACCGTTCCGGGATCGGCTTGTAGATTTCTGACATGATGCCGTAGACGATAAAGCAATCGTTGTTGTCGTCTGTGTCCAGAATGAAGCGCACCGCAAAGAGGTCGTAGATCTCGTCCAGGGGCTTGACACGCTTCAACATCTTGTTGTAAATGCTGAAAAGATGTTTCGGGCGCCCCTCCACTTCATACTCGAGGCTTTCTTCCTGCAGACGCTTTTCAATCGGTGCGGCGAATTTCTTGATGTAATGCTCACGTTCCCGGCGCCTTGACTTCAATTGGCGAGCGATCTGGTCGTACTCCACCCGATGCAAGAACTTAAAGGAGAGATCCTCGAGCTCCCACTTGATTTTTGCCAATCCGAACCGATGAGCAAACGGGGCGTAGATCTCCATCGTCTCTTTCGCTAAGCGTTGCTGCTTTTCGGCGGGCAGATATTCGAGCGTGCGCATGTTGTGGAGACGGTCGGCGAACTTGAGGAGCATGACCCGGATATCGTCGACCATCGATAACAGGAGCTTGCGATAGCTCTCTGCCTGCGTAACCTCATGGCTTCGAAAGATGTCCGTGATCTTTGTGGCCCCATCGACAATATCCGCAACCGTGCCTCCAAATTCCGCCCGAATGTCCTCGAGGTCAAACTTGGTATCCTCCACGACATCGTGCAGCAAGGCGCTCGCGACCGATACATCGTCCAACGGAATTTCTTTAGCAACGATCATCGCGACTTCATACGGGTGATGGAAGTATGGCTCTCCGGATGCACGCAGGTCGTGCTTGTGGGCTTCAAGGCTCATCGCAAATGCGCGGGCGATCAGATCCTCATCAACGCTTCGAAGATTCTGCCGGCACACGGCGATCAGATCGTCAAGCTTCTTTTTGTATTGGCCATCAACCATACATTAACCGCAGGCTCTCTCACCTAATGAATATAAGCTTCGCACACACAATGTCAAGCACGCACACCTATCTGCCGGCGTTTCCTCCGTTGTTGAAATCCCGCTCGATGGCTTGAGCTTGTTCAAACTTGTCTTGAACACGCCCTCGCAGATGTTCTGGAAAGACGGCTCGTTCGTACGACCGAATCGAGCCAAGATGTCCCCGGATACCTATTGAATCACTCGCTGCCAGCTTGGCTTTGACCAGATTAAGGCGGCAGACAATCTCGTTGTAATGATTGTTATCCCTGTCTTCGAGGATGCTTTGCAGGAGTCTCTCATACGCTTGTGCCGCTTCGGGAAACTTCTCGAGTTTGTGAAGTGCTGTTGCCGATCCCCAGAGAAACATGCGATTCGTTGGATACCGTTCCAGCCCCCTGCGCGCAAGCGCATCTGCTGTCTCGTAGGCCTCGGCGTCGATGTTGATTGTCACCAACATGCTCATCGTCGTGTAACGATTGTAGAGGCCGTTCTCCAGCGCCTTTCGCAGCAGTCGAAGGCCTTCAGCGCGGTCATCCCCGATGAACGGTAACCAACTCAACCACTCCGTGCGACGACTTCGCCAGTAGTAGAACGCCCCAATTCCGGCATACGCGTCGCAGAGTGTCGAGTCGAGAGCAATCGCTTTCTTGAATTCAGAGACCGAGGAGAAACCCTTCATCGTTCCCCCGAACCAGTTTCCCCGATATACCCTGGCGTACGAATCATACCCGTAGGCCGTTCCGAGAAAATAGTAGCCCCACGGCGACTTCGGCTCTTCTTTGATTAGGTTCTCTGCTTTCTGAATGCCCACGAGAAGCAGCGAATAGAACGCCGGGAGATCAATCTGTAGTTCATAATCCATTGCTCGTGACTGAATAACCGCCGCCTGATACAAATAACCCGCCGGGTGATCTGGGAATTCCCGAGCAACGCGCCTAAAGACAGAATCAGCATGACTGTACTTTTGATTCAACGTGAGATCGATCCCATCCATAATAAGAGCGTGAAGAGTAGGATCTTTAAGCTGTTGCCCTCCTGCTCTCAGGAGTACCGGGACATGAATGAGTATCAACAAAGCTAAAAAGGTTCTCACGCTACTTCGGTCACTCCGTTCCAAAGATGCGGTCTCCTGCATCGCCCAGACCCGGAAGTATGAAGCCCTTCTCATTGAGACCGCGATCAAGCGCGCACGTGTAAATCTTGACGTCAGAATGGTGTTTCTGGATCTTACGCACGCCTTCTGGCGCGGCGACAAGTGTGACGTACACAATGGACTTCGCGCCTCTTTCTTTCAGATACGAAATTGCCGCGGCTCCGCTGCCCCCTGTCGCAAGCATGGGATCGAGGACGAACACGAGAGCTTTCTGAAGGTTGTTGGGGACCTTGAAGTAGTAGTCCACGGGTTTGAGCGTCTGCTCGTCACGATAGATGCCGATGTGACCCACGCGGGCGTCGGGAATCACTTCCACGAATCCACCCACGAGTCCCAAACCCGCACGCAAGATCGGCACGAGCACAACCGGCTTAGTGACTGCGCTTCCTGTGGTCATTTCGAGCGGCGTTGCGACCGAAATCTTTTTGAGAGGCAGCGAAGTTGTCACCTCATACGCCATCAGTATCGCTACACGGCGCAAGATTGCACGAAACTGGTTGCTCGGCGTATTTGTATCACGCAAGAGAGTCAAGTCTCGCCTTACAAGCGGATGCTGAATAATGTGGAGATTTTTCATACGGATTGGGTGAGATGACTGCCTCTATTTCTCCTTGAACACAAGGGTCAGCGGGACGCCTTCGAAGCCAAAATGTTCCCGAAGCTTATTTGCCAGAAACCGCTTGTATGATTCTTGCACGAGCTTCGGCTCATTACAGAAAAAAGCGAACATCGGTGGACGGGTTTTTACCTGCGTAACGAATTTAATCTTGATCTCCTTCGGGCTCGACGATTTCGGAGGATTACGCTCGATGTCTGGGAGCAACGTATCATTCAGTGTGCTCGTTTCAATTCTCTTGCATTGCTCCTGATGAATCTTTTTTGCACGCTCGATGAGCTTGTAGATGCGCTGTTTTGTGAGAGCCGAGACAAATAGCACAGGCAGATAGTCATAAAGGCCGAGTTTCTTCTTGATGAACAGCTCATAGTCTCGGGCGGTGTTCGTTTCCTTGCCGACGAGATCCCATTTGTTTACGGCAATCAGGCATGAACGTTTGCGCTGGAGAGCGGATTCAACGATGTGCAAATCCTGGACGTCAAATCCACCCTTCGCATCGAAGAGGACTATGGCAACGTCGCTCCGTTCAATGCTTCGCAGCGTGCGGATTGCGCTGAAAAATTCGAGGCTTTCCGTTGTCCTGCGTCTTTTTTTGAGCCCCGCAGTGTCAATGAGAATGAACTCCTCGTTGTTGTATTTCAGAACAGCGTCAATTGCATCACGCGTCGTGCCGGGAATGTCGGTAACAACCTGCCGCCTTTTCCCCAGCAGCGCGTTCACGACCGACGATTTGCCGACATTCGGCTTTCCAACAATAGCAAGCCGAAGAACGTCTCCCGTCCCTTCCGTCGTGCCGTTCTTCTCAAATGCTGAAGTTATCGTATCCAGAAAATCACCGATCTGCCGACCCGCCAGTGCAGAGATCGTAATGGGCTCACCCAATCCGAGCTCGTAAAACTCGTGTGCGTCGATCTCCTTTTTCGCTGAGTCGATCTTGTTTACAACCAGATGGATTGGTTTCTGTGACTTCCGCAGGATATCGGCAATCTCCCGATCTAGGGCCATTACGCCAGTTCCAGCGTCGACCATAAAGACGACAGCGTCTGCTTCTTCAATCGCGATTTGCGCCTGCTCCCGAATTGCACGCTCGAAGACATCCTTTGAATCGGGGACAAATCCGCCGGTGTCGATAATCGTGAATTGCTTGCCGGCCCACTCAGCTTCAGCGTATTTGCGATCGCGCGTAACGCCCGGAAGATCATGCACGATGGCCTCACGCACCCCCAGGATCCGGTTAAACAGCGTCGACTTCCCAACGTTAGGTCGGCCGACTATGGCGATGATATTGGATGACATCTCTGCTTCTCAGTTCTCTGACGAAAATTACCCAAAAATGGACAGATATTCAATGAAATGAGTTCAGTGAAAGGGAACGATTGACAGAATTTGAAAAGAGGATGGAAAAGGCGAGATAGTCGGGGCGGTGGGATTCGAACCCACGACCTCTTGGTCCCGAACCAAGCGCGCTAGCCAGGCTGCGCCACGCCCCGGATGATTGTCAATTAGTTCAAGTATGCTCTGGAGCCAGGTCCCGCTCGATACGACCGAGCGGGATCCTCATTCCGACAGTCGACTCACTCCGTTCGTCGGTCGGAATGGGACTGCGCCACGCCCCGTGCTTCAGTGAACAAACCCAATATAACGAACCGCTGATGCAAAATCAACGCACTTCTGCCCGATTCACGACTTGGCACGAAGCGAGCGAAAAATCTTCTCGATCTCCGACGTAAACTCGTTGTGTTGTCTATCCGGCGTCATCGCAATCCAACGAATTCGCTTGTCAGCCCTGAACCACGTCAACTGACGCTTTGCAAATTGACGAGTGTTTTGTTTGATGAGAACGACCATCTCATCATAGTCAAGCAAGCCGTCTAAGTAGTCAAACACCTCCTTATATCCGACCGTATTCAACGCGTTGAGGCGTCTGTCATATCCCAATTTCTTCAACGCTCGCACCTCATCAACGAGTCCGTCTCCGATCATTTGATCAACTCGTCGATTGATTCGATCGTATAGCTCTTTCCGTTCCCATTCTAGTCCAAACTGGATTGCCTCGAAATCCCCTTCTCTTTCTTGATCAGCCTGGAATTTCGAAAGCGGCATGCCAGTGA
>JBBTCR010000300.1:0-7268 GCA_038043105.1 Bacteroidota bacterium | reverse complement strand
GGAGGGGTTGAATGTTGAAGAGTACTGGCGGAACCTGATCGCGGGCAAGACTGGAGCGGGCGCGATCACCTAATTCGCCGCGTCCGCCTACGACACGAAGTTTGCCTGTGAGGTCAAGGGGTTCGACCCGATGAAGTACATGGATAGGAAACTCTCGCAGCGAACGGATCTCTTCACGCAATTCGCGCTCGGCGCGACCGAAATGGCGATGAAGGATTCCGGGTTGAACCTCGAAAAGGAGGATCGCGAGCGTATCGGTGTCGTCGTCGGCTCAGGCATTGGGGGGATGTGGACGTATCACAAGCAGCAGGAGACCGTCTGGCAGTCTGGTGGTCCACATCAAATCAGTCCGTTTTTCATCCCGATGATGATCTCGGATATCGCTCCCGGACGTATCTCGATGCGGTACGGATTGAAAGGTCCCAACTACGCAACAACGTCGGCGTGTGCGACATCATCCCATGCGATCGGGGATTCGTTCATGCTCATCCAGCGCGGCGATGCCGATGTGATGATCACCGGGGGCGCAGAAGGAGCCATCTGCCCGATGGGCATCGGTGGATTCAATGCCATGAAGGCGCTCTCAACCAGGAATGACGCTCCGGAAAAAGCCAGCCGTCCGTTTGATAAGGATCGTGACGGGTTTGTGATGGGCGAAGGTTCGGGGATCTTGATCCTCGAAGAGCTAGGCCGTGCCCTCAAGCGCGGCGCGAAGATCTACGCGGAACTGGCAGGTTTGGGGTTTACCGCGGACGCGCACCACATTACCGAGCCGGCACCGGGAGGAGAAGGGGCGGTTCGTTCGATGCGTCAAGCGATCAGGGACGCCGAGATGTTGCCGGAAGATGTCGATTACATCAATACGCACGGGACGTCGACGCCCGTGGGAGACAAGAGCGAAACCGCGGCCATCAAGACGGTGTTCGGCGAGCGCGCATACAAGATGGCTGTGAACTCCACGAAATCCATGATAGGCCATTTGCTCGGTGCAGCCGGTGCTGCCGAGGCAATCGCAACTATTATGTCGATCTACGAGAACAAAGTACATCCGACGATTAATCTAGAAACACCAGATCCCGAATGCGATCTCAACTACATTCCCAACACCGCGCGGGACTGGAAAATCATCGTTGCCATCAGCAATACGTTCGGGTTTGGTGGCCATAACGCTTCTCTACTGTTTCGTAAATATCAGGCGTAGCAGCGTCATCGGGCGGTTGGGGCGGAGTTTTGTGTGTTCAAGGCACTCGGAAAACTACTCAGCTGGTTCACTCCCCAGAGAAGTCGGCCCCGCGTCGGCTCAGACGTTGAGGCTCTGATCTCCAGTCTGGAAGAAAAAGGATTCGACTTCGGCCGATTCGAGCAAATCATTGGGTATCACCCAAAGAACTGGTCTCTCTTCTTCGAATCACTTCTCCATCGTTCATTCCTTCAGTACGTCGAGACGGAATGGAAATCGAACGAACGCCTCGAGTTCCTCGGTGACGCCATTTTAAACTCACTCGTCGCGGAACACCTTTACAGGTCATACCCTTCTATGGAAGAAGGAGAGCTGACCAAGGTTCGCTCGCGACTCGTCAATCGCAAAGCACTTGCCCAACGTGCGAAGGATCTTCGCCTTTCGGATTTTCTGCTCCTGAGTTCGAGCGCTGTCCAATCAATTGATAGCGGCTCCGAATCGATTCTCTCCGACGCCTTTGAAGCCATCATCGGTGCCATCTTTGTGGACGGGGGATTACCCGCGGCACGGGAGTTCGTTGAACGCACGCTCTTGTCGAATTATGACGTCGTGAGTTCGGCTCTGACCGACGACAACTACAAGAGCGCGTTGCTGGAGTATTCTCAGGGCCGTTCCCTTGGTGTCCCTCGCTATGCGATCGTGCGAGAAGACGGTCCGGACCACGACCGGCGCTTCACCGTCGAAGTGTTCCTCGGGTCGGAGAGCTTCGGCACGGGAACCGGACGGAGCAAAAAAGATGCAGAGCAAGCTGCGGCTGCTCAAGCCTTGGATAAAATCACCAACAACCAACCTGATCATACGTAGTCCTCGACCTATGAACAACACACTCTTTGAACAAAACGACTTTCAGTCACGGCAGATCGGGCCGCGCGAACGCGATCTGCACGGGATGCTCAAAACCGTCGGTGTCGATTCGCTCGACGAGCTCATCGATCAAACCATCCCTGCTTCTATTCATCTGAACAAGAAGCTTGACGTACCGCCGCCTATGAGCGAGCACAAATTTCTGCAGACATTGCGAACGATTGCCGGAAAGAACAAGGTCCTGAAATCCTACCTTGGACAGGGTTACTACGGGTGTATTACACCGAGCGTGATCCTACGAAACATCTTTGAGAATCCCGGCTGGTACACGCAGTACACGCCCTACCAGCCCGAGATCTCCCAAGGAAGACTTGAAGCGTTGTTGAACTATCAGACCATGGTGATGGATATGACGGGCATGGAAGTGGCAAATGCTTCCTTGCTCGACGAGGGAACCGCGGCCGCCGAGGCAATGACGATGGTGCACAGCATCGTGAACAGGCAAACCAATGGATCACCGGCGGACAAGCTTTTTGCGTCTGACACCTGCTACGTGCAGACCATCGACGTCATCAAAGCTCGCGCATCGGCGATTGGGATCGAGGTCATCGTAGGGAGCCACGACACGGTGAAGCTTGACAAATCGTTCTTCGGCGCCATCATCCAGTATCCCGCAGAGGATGGATCGGTGAACGACTATCGGAAGTTCATCGAGCAGGCGCACAGCGCGGGAGCACTCGTGATCGTGGCGTCCGATCTTTTGAGCTTGGCACTGCTCACGCCGCCCGGAGAATTCGGAGCAGATATCGTGGTGGGGAATTCCCAACGTTTTGGCGTCCCAATGGGGTACGGCGGCCCGCATGCAGGATTCTTCGCGACGAAAAATGAGTACATCCGGCAGATGCCGGGAAGGATCATTGGCGTTTCAATCGATTCCCACAAGAACAAGGCGTTTCGGATGACGCTGCAGACGCGCGAGCAGCACATACGCAGAGAAAAGGCGACGTCCAACATTTGCACTGCACAGGCTTTGCTCGCCATCATGGCCGGGATGTATGCGGTCTATCACGGCCCTGAGGGCATCAGGAAGATCGCAGGGCGGCTCCACATTCTGGCGAAGATGCTCGAGAGCGAGTTGAAGGAGCTTGGCTTTGCGCAGCTCAACCAGGTCTATTTCGATACGCTGCAAATCGCGACTGCAAACAGCGCAGTCACTGGAAAGATCCATCAGCTTGCGGTCGAGGCAGGCTACAATCTCAGGAAGATCGATGAGAAACATATCGGCATTGCGCTCGATGAGACCGCAGAAATTGAAGATGTCGCCAAGCTCACGGAGGTCTTTGCTAAAGCGAAAGGGACACCAGTCCGACACGTTGACCTGAAGAAAAAATTCTCCGGGCTGCAGCCGGCGTTTCCTGAGCCGTTTGCCCGGAAGAGCGCGTATCTCCAGCATCTGGTGTTCAATACGTATCACTCCGAAACGGAGATGATGCGATACATCAAGAGCCTTGAGAATCGGGATCTCTCGCTGGCGTATTCGATGATTCCCCTTGGCTCGTGCACGATGAAGCTCAACGCGGCAACCGAGTTGCTGCCGGTGAGCTGGCCGGAGTTTGCTCACCTCCATCCCTTCATTCCTCTGGATCAAGCTCAAGGCTATCAACAGATCTTCAAAGAGCTTGAGGACACCCTGTGCGAAGTCACGGGTTTCGCGGCCGCTTCGCTGCAGCCAAATTCTGGAGCACAGGGAGAATTCACCGGCTTGAAGGTGATTCGTGCGTACCAAAGCGATCACGGTCAGGGTCACAGAGACGTTGCTCTGATTCCATCCTCGGCGCACGGGACAAATCCCGCCAGCGCCGTTATGGCAGGGCTGAGAGTAATTGTGGTCAATTGTGATGATATGGGGAATATTGATGTCGAAGATCTCCGCGCGAAAGCTTCGGCATACAAAGAAACACTTGCCGCTCTGATGGTAACGTATCCCTCCACGCACGGCGTGTTTGAGGAGCAGATACGTGAGATCTGCGAGATTGTCCATCAGAATGGTGGACAGGTATATATGGACGGAGCGAACCTAAACGCCCAGGTCGGTCTGACCAGTCCCGGACTTATCGGCGCCGATGTTTGTCATATCAACCTGCATAAGACGTTCGGCATACCGCACGGCGGCGGCGGTCCGGGGATGGGGCCAATTTGCGTCGCTTCGCACCTCGCACCGTACCTGCCGGGACATCCCGTGGTCAAGGTCGGAGCGAACAAGGCGATCCATGCGGTTGCTTCCGCCCCATGGGGGAGCCCCAGCATTCTTCTCGTTTCGTACGCCTACATCAAAATGCTGGGAGCGGAGGGGCTGACAGAAGCGACGAAGTTTGCTATCCTGAATGCGAATTATCTCAAGGCACGGCTCGAGACCCACTACCCGGTGCTATATCAAGGAAGGAATGGCCGCGTTGGTCACGAGTTCATCCTAAACCCGAAGCAGTTCAAAGAGCAGGCGAACGTCGAGGTGGAGGACATTGCGAAACGATTGATGGACTACGGGTTCCATGCGCCGACGGTGTCGTTCCCTGTTCCGGGGACGCTCATGATTGAGCCGACCGAGAGCGAGCCAAAATCGGAGCTTGATCGTTTCGCTGATGCGCTCATTGCGATCCGCAAGGAAATCCAAGAGATCATTGACGGAAAGGCGGACAAAACGGATAACGTTCTGAAGAACGCTCCGCACACTGCCCTCGAAACCATGAGCGATGAATGGAAGCATCCCTATTCGAGGGCAAAAGCAGCATTTCCGCTTCCGTATCTGAGGCATCGAAAATTCTGGCCTGCCGTCGGGCGAATCAACAATACGTACGGAGATCGAAACATCGTCTGCTCGTGTCCGCCGATCGAGGCATACGCCGAGACTGCCGGTTAGCCAAAAGATTGAACGCTATGCCGATAGAAAACGACGACACAATCCGCAAGATCCTGCAGGACACCAAAACGATTGCCGTTGTTGGCGCCTCAGCGAAGCCGGGGCGCGACAGCGGAACGGTCGCTCAGTTCCTCATCAAAAAGGGATACACCGTTATCCCTGTCAATCCACTTTACAAAGAAGTGCTGGGCCTGACGTGTTATCCGGACCTGAGGTCGATTCCCCAAAAAGTTGACCTCGTGGATATCTTTCGTCGGTCTGAAGAAGTACTTCCGATTGTCGAGGAGGCGATTGGAATCGGTGCAAACACCGTCTGGATGCAGCTCGGCGTTGTGAACCCTGAAGCCGCGGCTCGTGCCGAGCAAGCCGGACTTCAGGTGGTCATGGATCGTTGCATTTCGATCGAATATCGCCATCTAGTGGGCTAGGCATGTCGAAAATCCGTCGCACACCCCTTCCCTGAGCGCGGAAGGGGTTTTGCGTGTACCGGGGTTCCATGACCACAAACCTGCGTGCTTGCGGTGCGAGCGAGAATGAAAGAACGTATGAAACGTGCGTGGCTGATTGGTTTCTTATCGTGCGGTCTCTCCACAACCGTTGAGGCGCGGACGCTGGCGGACTCCGGCCTCGTAGTCGCCAAGATCGTTGTGATCGGAAATGAAATCACCAAGGACCATGTGATTCTGCGTGAGATGTCGCTGAAGGTTGGCGGGCCGTTGACGGCGACCTCGATCGAGTTCGATCAGAAACGCGTCTACAGTCTGCAGCTGTTCAACAGCGTCGAGATCGATTATACCGCGGAAGGCGATCAGACGACGGTTTTCGTTCGTGTCTCGGAGCGATGGTATATTTTCCCAATACCCATTCTTGGATTCAAGTATCGAGATACGAAAAAGTTCTTTTACGGTCTGGGGGTAATCCACCAGAATTTCCGAGGTCGGAATGAGAAAATTCTTGGATCGTTTGCGCTTGGATTTGACCGTTGGATCAGTCTTGCCTACCAGAATCCAAAACTCACTGCTGACGACGACATCTTCATCGGCGGCCGTGTGAGTTACAGCCACGTTCAAAATCAAAACGTTTCACAAGGGTTGTACAATCAACGGGTGTTCGGCGCGAATACGACTCTTGGCAAGCGATTTGGCCTCTACACAACTGTGCTTGGCGTTCTCGGGTATGACCACTGGGATATCTCCGATCCGCAAGAAGGACGAACGGCGTCTCACGCGGGCATCGACGAATTCCTCTCGCTCGGTTTGCGATATACTCTTGATACGCGAGATGTCAGAGAGTATCCTACGGCTGGATACGTTACGTTGTTTTCTGCAACCAAGTTGGGCTTTGGCGACTCCGAGGTGGACCTCTTCCGCTACCGCGTTGATCTGCGGGGATATCAACCATTGGGGAATGATGTCGCCCTGTGTGGAAGGATGTTCGGGAGTTTTCTGAGTGGTGGGGTCGTGCCCGCGTATCTCCACGCCTACTTCGGCTATGACGAGCGACTGCGCGGGTATTTCAATACGGTTTTCGAGGGCGAAGATATTGTTGGGAGCAGTCTTGAGCTGCGGGTTCCGATTCTCAAGCCCCGCTACCTGAGGGTGTCGACGCCGCTGCTGCCGCCCGAATTTAGCCTCTGGCGATATGGTCTATATGCGGGATTTTTTGCTGATGCCGGGAAGGTGTGGTATCGGACCGAGTCATTCAATCAGATGCCATGGCGCTCCGGCTATGGAGCAGGCTTGCATTTCCTCCTGCCCTACAGCATCGTTGTGCGAACGGAATATGCGTTGAACAATTTGGGCCGGTGGGACTTCGTCCTTGACCTCGAGGCCTCGTTCTGATCTATGGATTATTTCTACGTTGATCCGAAAGATGTCCACGCTCAGACGCTGCTCATTCGCGGAGACGAATACAAGCATCTCGTTCGCGTGCTGCGCAAGAAGGTTGGGGATCATATCGTCGTTACGGATGGCTGCGACAACTCCTTCGAGGTTGTGATTCAGTCGGTTGATCGCACGCATGCCGAGTGCGAAATCCTCGAAGCCAAGCATCGGGTGAACGAGCCGAAAGTCGATGTTACGCTTGCAGCTTCGATTTTACGAAATCCCGCTCGTTTCGATTTCCTCGTTGAGAAAGCCACAGAGTTGGGAGTTCGCTCCATCATTCCAATGACCTGCGAACGGACCGTGCCCAAGCATGAGAAACACACGCGTCTCGAAAAGATTGCCCTGGCTGCGATGAAGCAGTGCGGACGCTCCCATCTGCCGAGGATCTCCGCGCTCTCGACGTTCCGCTGCG
This sequence comes from Bacteroidota bacterium, assembly GCA_038043105.1. GTDB lineage: Bacteria > Bacteroidota > Ignavibacteria > UBA10030 > UBA10030 > VGWB01. The sequence goes on along the minus strand of JBBTCR010000300.1, from coordinate 9 downwards.
CATAAATGC
>JBBTCR010000299.1:0-1033 GCA_038043105.1 Bacteroidota bacterium | reverse complement strand
CCTTGTCCTTCAAATAGTAATTGAAAAATGGAAGCTGAACGTTCTCTCTGAAGTAAAAGCTTGTTTTCGCGCCAAACCGGATGTGACCGAGTGTGTCCCCATCACTACGATTCCACTGTCCGTGACTCCACGGTCCCACCACGAGTCTGCTTTTGTTCTTGGGATTGCGTTTCTCAATGTTATAGTAGACTTGCATCGCTCCATAGAAGTCTTCGGCGTCGAACCAACCAGCGACGTTCAAAACCGCATGGTTGATGTTCGTGAGATGCCTGAAGTAATTTCGATCCCCCCAGTACTGATCGTAGTTGGGATGTTCCATATACTCGTTCCACGTAGGAACCTGATCGTGAAAATACTCCTTATTGACATTTGCGACTGGTCCAAGGTCCATGAAGAACTTATATCCATCGGGTGTGCCATAGTCAATCGGCCTGACCGGCGTTTCCGTCGGTCCGGTTCGGATGCGAGCATTCCGGGATAGCCAACTGAAAACGTACATCAGGCGGAACGCACCATTATGATGAAAGTCGTCCCCGATGAACTGCTCAGCAGGCGAGGCCTGAGGTGACGAGGCCACAAGGGCTGGGTGGCGACTCATAACACCGAAGGTCGTTTGAATTCCCGGCGCAGATATCCCCCACTGTCCCACCCTTCCGTTGTTGTTCGGAATATTTTTTAGCAACCACTCAATCGTATCATAAATGTCGGTCGTTTCGTCAATATCTTTCGACGTCCTGTGTTCAACGATGGGCCGATCGAGGATGTACTCGCCTTCAGATCGAAATTTTCCTCTGACGTCTTGAAAGACGAATAGGAATCCTTCCTCATCAAACGAACGAGTGGGACCGAGCACTGTTCTATAATTGTCCGGCCCGTACGGCGGCACGCTATAGGGAGTGCGGAAGAAAAGAAATGGATAGTTCTGAGATTGACCCTTCGGCGTATAGACCTGCGTGTAGAGCCTGACGCCATCACGCACGGGAACCATGTATTCCGCTTTTGTGTAATGTGCTTTGGCATCATAGGGCGCTTG
>JBBTCR010000298.1:0-4952 GCA_038043105.1 Bacteroidota bacterium | reverse complement strand
CTACAGCCCGCAGGCCGACATGTTCCTCGGTACGAACGCATGGGAATTTGGCCTGAACCTCACCGGACTGAACACCCACGGGGGCGTGAAGGATGGTTGCGTGACATGCCATATGTCTGAGCGTGTGGTGGGATCGAGTGTCCACCCAGATCATGAAATGTCTATGGAAGAAAGTGGTGCCGATAAAGTCGAGGCATGCAAGGAATGCCACGGAGCAATCACGAAATTCTCTGATATCAAGGCGATGCTGGACTATGACAATGATGGAACAATCGAAAGCTCGATAGCAGAGGTTCAAGGCCTTATGGATCAGCTGAAAGCAAAGCTGCCGAAAGACGCGACCGGCGAGCCAGTCACAATGGCGAAGGACTCGATGGCGGTGAAGAACCATCCGCAGTGGCCGAACATCCTGGGTCCGCTCTTCAACTACAACTACGTGTCCCACGACATGAGCAAGGGCATCCACAACACGAAGTACGCTGTTGCTCTGCTGCGAGCATCGTTGGGCATTGTCACCGATGTCGAAATGGATCCGCTGCCAATTCCGAAGACGTTTGAGTTGAGCCAGAACTTCCCGAACCCGTTCAACCCGAGCACGGAGATCCGGTTCTCGCTGCCAAAGGAATCGGCTGTGAAGATCCTTGTGTTTGATATGATGGGACGCCTCGTCACGACGTTAGTGGATCAGCGACTGGCTGCGGGCGGTCACAGGATTACGTGGAATGGCCGCGATCATAGCGGTCAGGCTGTCTCAAGCGGTGTGTATTTCTACCACATGCAGACGGAAGGATTCACCGCAACAAAGAAGATGGTGATGATTAAATAGTTCTCACTGAAAAAGGAAAACATAACACAGAGATCACAGAGGAGAGACAGAGGTGCGCGGAGAAACATTTCAAATTCACTCTCTGTGTTTCTCGTCAATTTCTCTGTGTGTCTCCGTGTAATGTTTTTCAGTCAGAACTAAATAGTATCAAATGATACTGGGTGTGGAGGGCTTGAGGTGAGTCAACCTCCTCCCATCAGGAGGAGGAATGATTGCAGGCCTCTCCGGACTGAGAAACCCACAAGCGGAAAAGCGGTTCATTCGGGCAGGAAAGAGCCCGAATGAGCTGCCGACCGCTTCTGGGTTTTTCCTTTTTAAGAATTTGCGAAAGCAGTTATTGGAATTTGAGAATCAACAGAGGGCTCAATCGCTGAGATTCCCCAAAAAAGACGGCCTTGAGGTTTTTTTCCTTCTCTCGTTATCGCAAACCCTCGTCAGTCGCATCTGGCATACATATTGAGCGATTTACCCGGGAAACTGATAACGATATGCACCCGATGGAGTCAATGCCCACCGACCGCCTAGCACGAGCTCAACGCAAACCGACAGAGGATCGCACCAAGATCCTCGTGTTCAGTCCTGATGCTGATCTCGCCAGGAGTCTCTCGCTGCTGCTGGAGAATCAGTTTGAGATCGTGTGTGTGACACAGCTTGAAAACCTCAAGAGGAGCATCATCGGGACCTCACCCGCTTTACTCCTTGTTGACTTATTCGCTTTTCCTTCGGATATTCTAAAAGAGGTCAACGTCCTGCGCGCAAGCCAGCTCGACATCCCTGTAGTTCTCTTGCGCGTGTATCGTCAGTTGAGCCCAGAGTTAGAAGAAACAATCCGGGACCTCGCAGACTTGGTGCTCTACAAGCCGTTCGATGTTAACGTGGTTGCGGATGCAATACACAAGTTGCTGGGTGTACACTAGCTCGTATCGGCATCCGAATACATAAACCTCCCTGCGCTGCTGAAAGGAGGTCACAACTGTGATCCGTGCGGCTGACCTGAGCCTGATCAAACAGGCGATGCTGAAGCGGTTAGACGCAACGTTTCGGCAGGACTACCACCAAAGCCTCTCTGAGGTCCTCAACGAGCTCCGCATGCGGAGCATTCTTTCCCAGCCTAACCCGACTCCGGACAAGGTCTTCTCCGTCATCCTCGAAACTCACGTTCTCTCCTACAAGCCGATTAGCTCTGTCAACCGATTGCGTGAAGCTCTTGAACGAATGGCGAGGGGAAAATTCGGCCTCTGCGTTCGTTGTGGGCATGAGCTTTCGACCGATCTCCTCCTCAACGATCCGACCGAATCCCTGTGCCAACTGTGCCAGCAGAATCCAAACTCTTGAGAATCGACCGGCCTTTGATCTGATTGAGTAAATCCAACGGATGATGGTCGCAGTCAACGCTCTGTAACAGCCCGAAATCGCCATTCCGATAATCTTTTCCGCTTCTCTATTCTGAGAATCCACAATGCCGAGTTCTCGCTCAAGAGAATAGCCGCATTTCAGACCTACCAAATACTGCCATTATCGATTAATCCTGCAACGGAAGCCGTATTGGCACGGGAGTTGCCCATTTCCTGGTGAATTCTTCAACTGTCAAAATATGTTGAAATGTTCAGCAGAAGGATTTGACACTGAGATGCGCTTTCCTGACCGACCGACACGAAGTTTCGTCCTCTATTGCTTTCTGACCCTTGCCCTACTCTTTCCCACCGCTCTGCCTGCGCAATCGAGAGAGGATTGCCTGGCCTGTCACACCGACAAGTCGATGACGATGGAGCGGAAGGGGAAGGAAGTCTCGATCTACGTCGACGCCGCGATCCTTGACAAGTCGCCTCACAGAAAACTCGTCTGCATTGCTTGTCATGCAGGATTCGATGCGCAGAATGTTCCCCACAAGGAGAAGATTGAACCTGTCAACTGCACCACGTGTCACAAAGATGCACCGCTCAAGCATCGGTTTCATCCGCAGATCGTCCGAGCGAGCGGGAGTAATGGCAAGCCCGGGAGTTCGTGCAAGCAATGTCACGGTACTCACGATATCGTATCACCGAAGGTGCCTGGTTCGAAGTTCCACTCAGGAAACCTTATCCAGTCGTGCGGTGCTTGCCACGAAAACGTCAAGTCAACGTTTGTCCACTCCTCCCATGCAAAGGCCCTTAGCGATGGAATTATGGGGGCTCCGAATTGCATCACGTGTCATCAGAACCCGATCTCCCGCCCCACGCCCAAACTCGATTCTACGAAGCTGAAGATCGCACAAGAGAAGCTCTGCCTGTCGTGTCATCTTGATGACCCGAACGTCCGAGCCCGGATATCCCCCACCGCGGGATTCATTGCTGCATACGAAGGAAGTGTACACGGAGCTGCGCTGCACAAGGGAAATGGCGATGCGGCTAACTGCATTGATTGCCACGGCAGTCACGAGATGAAAAAGGGATCGGATCCTTCGTCGCGCGTTAACGAACTGAACATCCCTCAGACGTGCTCCAAATGTCACGAAGGCATTGCCGAGCAGTTTGAAGGCAGCGTTCACGGGAAAGCCGTGAAAGCTGGAGTCAGCGACGCGCCGGTATGCACCGACTGTCACGGTGAGCACAATATCCTGAAGCACACCGACCCGCGGTCACCGGTCGCCGCTCGCAATGTCTCGGCACAGGTGTGTTCCCCGTGTCACAGCTCCGTGAAGCTCAGCCAAAAGTTTGGCTTAGCAAGCGACCGGTTCCAAAGCTTCGCTGACAGCTACCATGGACTTGCCGGAAAAGCGGGATCCGTTGAGGTCGCAAATTGTGCGAGCTGTCATGGTGTGCACGACATCAAACCGTCGAGCGATCCGACATCGCGTATCCACAAGGGCAATCTGGTCAAGACGTGTGGAACGTGCCATCCGGGGGCAAACGAGAATTTCACGAAGGGCGCCGTTCACGTTATTGCGACGGCGAAACACGAATATGTGCTGTATTTCGTTTCCACAACCTATATTGTTCTGATTGTGGTCGTCGTGGGAGGGATGTTCGTCCACAACCTGCTCGATTTCATTAGAAAGTCGAGGAAACAGCTGATGTATCGCCGAGGGCTCATCGAGCGACCGCCGGTTGGCCACAGGCTGTATTTGCGGATGTCCTTGAACGAGCGAATCCAGCACGGAGCTCTCTTGATCAGCTTCGTTACCCTCGTGCTCACGGGATTCGCCCTTAAGTTTCCTGATGCTTGGTGGGTTGCGCCGTTCAGGAGCATCAGTCCCGTGATGTTTGAGCTTCGCGGCATCCTGCATCGCGTCGCGGCGGCGGTGATGGTTGCGGCTAGTCTCTACCATCTCTACTACATATTCTTTGTACCGCGAGGAAAGCAATTGATCCGCGATTTGCTGCCGAACATCGAGGATATTCGGGATGCAGTTGGTGTGGTGAGGCATAACCTCGGCCTGTCGAAAGTCAAGCCGCAATTTGGGAGGTTCAGCTACATCGAAAAGAGCGAGTACTGGGCACTCGTGTGGGGAACTGTTGTGATGACTGTGACGGGGACAATCCTTTGGTTCGACAATACGTTTCTTGGACTCCTGACGAAGCTTTGGTGGGATGTTGCCCTGACGATCCACTATTATGAAGCCTGGCTGGCAACTCTTGCCATCATTGTGTGGCATTTTTACTCTGTGATCTTCAATCCCGACATCTATCCGCTCAATCTCGCCTTCTGGAAAGGAACTCTGACCGAAGAAGAAATGGAAGACGAGCATCCGCTTGAGCTTGAGGAAATTCGACGACGTGAGATGACAGAAGCGATGGAGGAACTCAGAAAGAGTAAGGAAGTTCAAGAGGTTGAGGAGGTCAGCAAGTAGCGATATGAAAAGGCCTTACGAGCTTTGGCTGGCGGTTGCATTCCTGGCTCTTGCCTTCACATCGTCTGTCGCCCAGGAGAATAGCGATTGTTTGGGATGTCACAACGACAAATCCTTGGCGGGACAGCGCAAGGGGAAGACAATCTCTGTTTTCGTGGATGAGAAGAATTTCGGCGCTTCTAAGCACGGCTCGCTTGCCTGCATCTCTTGCCACAAGGATGTTGAGGGGAAAGAACTTCCGCACGAGGAAGAGCTCGCTGCTGTCGACTGCGGAACGTGTCACACGAAGGAGCAAGA
>JBBTCR010000297.1:0-2539 GCA_038043105.1 Bacteroidota bacterium | reverse complement strand
AGATAGTCCTCCGCAGTCTGTTTCATTTTCTGAAGGATCATAGCGGAGATCTCGGGGGGTGAATACACACGATCGCTCAACTGAACGCGGGCCGTATTGTTGTCGCCATGGATAACCTTGTACGGCACCAGCTTCATCTCCTCGGTCACCTCATCATAGAAGCGACCCATGAAGCGCTTGATGGAGAAGACGGTGTTCTGAGAATTGGTCACCGCCTGCCGTTTGGCAGCAGCACCAACAAGCCGCTCGCCGGATTTCGGAAAGCCAACGACGGAAGGCGTCGTACGGGACCCTTCAGCGTTCGCGATTACGACCGGATCGCCGCCTTCCATCACCGCTACGACGGAATTCGTTGTGCCAAGGTCGATACCGATGATTTTGTTCGATTTGCTTGCCATACCCTATCACTCCTTTGCTGATGATGCGGCTTTCGCTGCCGCTGCCAGTTGGTTAATGATCTCTACTAGACATGGTCCACTGAACCACAGCTAAAAAGTCAAAAGGGCCGAGGCCGCCCCACCCGCGGACCCGACCGCATATTCTGAGCCTCCATGAAACGCCGATGCAGTGCCGTGGCTCGTAATTACTTTACCTTGACCTCGATTTGTTTCGTCTTTGTCTCTTCTGTTTTCGGCAGAGTGACCATCAAGATGCCGTCCTTGTAGGCCGCATCGATCTTGTCACTTTTCACTGTGGACGGGAGCGCGAAGGATCGCTGGAACGATCCGTAGCAACGCTCGAGACGATGGATGCTCTTCCCCTTCTCCTCTTTCTCCTCTTTCTTCTCACCGCGAATCGTCAGGATGTTGGACTCAAGGGTGACCTTGACATCATCCTTGTCTACGCCCGGGAGCTCCACCTTCACGATATATTCATTGTCTCGCTCAGCAATGTTCACCGCCGGCGTCCAGTACGAAGTACCAAACGCCTCATCGGCCTGCAGCCCTCCACGGAAGAAGTTGTCAAACAATCTGTTGACCTCCCTCTGGATCCCAAAGAAATCGGGAGACCAGCGCTCGAATTCAAGAGCAGGATTCCACCGAACGAGTGACATGGTTTCATCCTCCTTTCAACACATTACTTAATGGGAATTTCTTTTGCTTTCATATCTTCGGCTTTCGGCAGCACGACACGTAGCACGCCGTTCTGGAGTTCCGCAGCGATCTTGTCGACCTCAACATCTGAGGGGAATTCAATCGACCGGCTGAACTCGCGGACTCGTACCTCATTCAACAAGACACGAGCGTCTTGAGGGATCTCATACGACTTGCGCTCGCCGCTCAGTGTTAGCACATTGCTCTCAACCGTAATCTTCAGGTCCTCTTTCTTGACCCCCGGCATCTCAGCAAGCAGCACGAATTCGTTCTCATGTTCCGCAACATCGATCGCCGGGAAGCGCTTCACGACGGGAGCGAAGTCTCTAACGACAGATTCCTCGAGCAGGTTATGAACAAGTCTGGGGAAATCAAACCGAACCAACATTTTCAAATCTCCTTTCTGAGTTTCTCAATAGGCTTTTTTAGGTTTCTTCCGCCATTTTACTCAATCAGCGTGCCACATCTAAAGAGGTCGAGCGATTGCGAGAAATTGGACTATTTTCAAAAGGTTTGGGCGAGGACAGGACCATCAGGCAAGTTGGCCACAGACAAGTTGTCAGTCCCAGCGTTCTGAGTTTGTCACTGCATAGAAGCATTTTGTCAGAAAGACTGTAAATTTATCACAACGAGACGCTCCGTCATTTTCTTGATTCTCGTCGCGTTTTTCTTTAACGTTGATGGCGTTTTTTTGGCGTTAGGTTGTCATCCTTCTCAAACCACCTCACGCAGACGGCCATAGAGGACTTGTATGTATCGTTTGATTCCGTTTCTCGTTCCATTCGTTCTCTTGCTCGCCCAGAGCCCACGCGTTCCAAAGGACGCGCGTGTGGGCTATGAGTCAATCACTGCCAAAGACCTCAGTGCGCACCTGCATTTTATTGCGTCCCCCGAACTTGAAGGGAGGGAAACGACATTCCGCGGCCAGAAAGTTGCAGCTAGGTACATTGCATCGGTATTCCAAAAACTGGGCCTGAAGCCCATCGGTGATAGCGCATCGTACTTCCAGCATTTTCCCGTGGAGGTGACCCGACCCAGCGATCAGTCAATCATAACCGTGGCGACCAAGCAGGGTGTGAAGAAGTTCGCTTTCCGAACGGATTTTGTGACCGTGTCGACGCAGGACACGATCCTCGCCGGCCCGGTCATTTTCATTGGCTACATGGACACAAGGCCTGATTCAATGCTCACGAAAGGCCGGCTGGTTATGGCGCTTGCCGGGAGAAAACAGGACTCTCACGACACGACCGTTCCTGCTGTCCGACGGATGCAGTTCCTACGGCAATTTACCGGAAGCCTTGCGACGCTTATTATCGCCGACGATAGCGGATCAGGATCGATTGGAGGGATGGCCACCCGGTACAGTAGTGTTCTAGACAAAGGGTTGATGCGACTTCCGGGCGCCGAGACACGCGGTCGATTCTCATTCCAAAGCCCCTACGTGA
>JBBTCR010000296.1:0-10610 GCA_038043105.1 Bacteroidota bacterium | reverse complement strand
ATCTCGCGATCGTCGTTGATGAGTACGGAGGAACGGAAGGCCTCATTACGATGGAGGACATCGTCGAAGAAATTGTTGGAGAGATTCAAGACGAGTACGATGAAGTGAGCAAGTCCGTCGAGCCTGCGAAAGATGGGTCAATTCTTGTCGATGCACACTTGAGCGTGAGCGATTTCAATGCACAGTTCAGCGCCGAGATACCGGAATCGCCCGACTATGACACGCTGGCTGGATTCCTTCAGAAGACCACAGGCCGGCTCCCGGACGTCAACGAGGAAATCAGATTTCTCGATTTCGTGTTTGTCATCGCGGCCAAAACTGCCCGCCGAATCAGGCAAGTGCGCGTCAGCCGTTTGCCGAGTCAGGCACCAAAGGATGAACCTGCTGCGTGAATATTCTCGAAACCATACTCGAGCACAAGCGTCGCGAAGTTACCGACGTGCGTCGCCTGATTTCACCAGAGGAAATCCGGGAGCTTGCATCCAGGGCGAACACGATCCGGCCCTTCTCAAAAGCGCTGCGCTCCCACGAGATCTCCCTCATCGCTGAAATCAAGAAAGCATCTCCTTCGCGCGGCTTGTTGGTCAAGAACTTCGATCACAAGGTTCTTGCAATTGAACTCGAGCGTGGAGGTGCTCAAGCCCTTTCCGTGTTAACGGACAGAAAATTTTTCCAAGGGGATAACAGGTTCGTTCAAGAGATCAAGGAGCTCGTCGGATTACCGGTCCTCCGAAAAGATTTCATCATCGATGAATATCAGGTCTATGAGTCTAAGGCAATTGGTGCCGACGCCATCCTCTTGATTGTAAAGGCGCTTCACACGCAGCTATTGCGCTCGCTCTATGAATGTGCCACCTCCTTGGGACTCTCGGTTCTCGTTGAGACCCACACAGCGCATGAGATCGCTGAAGCCAATGCTTTGGGGGCTGATATCATCGGAATCAACAACCGCGATCTGACAACCTTCGATGTCTCATTGCAGCGCTCGCTTGAGCTGCGAGCTTTGATTCGACCGGGGGCAATCGCAGTGAGTGAAAGTGGAATCCAGACGCCCACCGACGTGCGAAAGCTTAAGGAGGCGGGCTTCGATGCCGTTCTGGTGGGTGAGCGGCTCGTGACAAAGGCAGACATTGCGGAGGCAGTTCGCGATCTTCTTCCTCACTAACCATGCAGCAAGACCTCTTCGTCAAGATATGTGGAATCACCAGTCTCGAAGACGCTCAACACGCGGCTCGATGTGGAGCTGATGCGATTGGATTTGTGTTCTACGAGGAGAGCCCCCGCTTCATCTCTCATCATCGGGCGGCAGAGATTTCCCAGAGACTTCCTGAGCACGTCTCGAAGATCGGCGTCTTTGTGAACGCCGACCGGAAATTCATTCACGACATCGTGAGCCACGTGAATCTGAGCGCGGTCCAGCTGTACGGCAATGAGGGTCCCGATGACCTCGTGAGCTATGAGATCAGTGTGATCAAGGCCTTTCGAGTGAAAGATGATTTTGACGCCGAAGTGATGCGGAACTACATCGTCGATGCTTTTCTTCTCGACGCACACAAGGAGGGGAAATTCGGCGGGACTGGGCGGGCGTTTGATTGGAATATTGCCCTGAAGGCAAAAGAGTATGGCAAGATTATTCTGTCTGGTGGTTTGACTCCTAGCAATGTGGAAGAGGCGGTGCGATTTGTGCGACCCTATGGCGTTGACGTGAGCAGCGGCGTTGAAAGCAGCCCGGGGAAGAAAGATCCTGCGAAAGTGCGCGAGTTTATTATCCGGGCGAAGAGCATTCCTTCTCTTTTATGACGCGAATGAAGAGTAATCAACGGTATATCGGCACACAGCCGGACAGCCGTGGTCGCTTCGGAATATACGGTGGCCGGTATATTCCAGAGACCCTGATTCCCGCCGCCGAGCAACTCACGGAGGAGTATCTGCGCCTCCGGGACGACCCAGAGTTCCAGCGAGAGCTCTCGTACTATCTGAAATACTTCGTCGGTCGCCCGACGCCCCTCTTCTTTGCGCAGCGTTTGACTGAACATCTGGGTGGACCAAAGCTCTATCTCAAACGCGAAGATCTCTGTCACACTGGTGCACACAAGATCAATAACACTGTGGGGCAGATCTTAATTGCCCGGCGGATGGGGAAAAGGCGGATCATTGCTGAGACGGGGGCAGGACAACACGGTGTGGCAGTCGCGACCGTTTGTGCACGGTTCGGACTGGAGTGTGTTGTGTACATGGGTGAGGAGGATATGGAACGCCAGGCACCAAACGTTGCGCGGATGAAACTCCTTGGAGCAGAAGTCCGACCGGTAAGGACAGGAAGCCGCACGCTCAAGGATGCCACAAGCGAAGCGATCAGAGACTGGGTCACGAATGTCGAAACTACATTTTACATTATCGGATCAGTCGTCGGAATGCATCCGTATCCGATGATGGTGCGCGATTTTCAGAGCGTCATCGGCAAGGAAACGCGGGAACAGATTCTCGAAGCGGAGGGACGTCTGCCGGATATGATCGTAGCCTGTGTGGGCGGCGGGAGTAACGCTCTAGGGATTTTCTATCCATTCCTGGACGAGACGAATCGCATCAGGCTCGTCGGTGTCGAGGCTGCCGGATTGGGAATCGCCACCGGCAAACACGCGGCACCACTCAGCGCGGGAACTCCTGGCGTTCTGCACGGGGCAATGCAGTACCTTCTGCAGGACGAGAACGGCCAAGTACAGGTCGCTCATTCCATCTCAGCCGGCCTCGATTATCCGGGCGTCGGACCCGAACACTCCTACTTGAAAGACAAAGGATTGGTATCGTACACTTCCGTGACTGATGATGAAGCGGTTCAAGGATTTCATATGTTGACGCGTTTGGAAGGAATTATCCCGGCACTCGAGCCAGCTCACGCCATAGCTTGGGTGACGAAGGAAGCTCCAAAGCAGTCAAAGAGCGAGATCCTCATCATCAATCTCTCAGGACGTGGGGATAAGGATTTGGCCACTGTGATGAAACTCCTCCCTTCCTGAAATTCGTATTACCTCATCGCCTCTTCAAACACCTTCAACGTTTCCTCTGCGGTTTTTCTTGCACTGAATTGCCTGGAGCGCGCTATGCCTCTTGCTTTCAAGTCAGACCGCAGTGCGTCATTGCTGAGAAGTCTCTCCAATTCTCTCGCCATCCCTTCAACTTCGTGCGGACTAAGCATGACAGCGGCGTCGCCCACTACCTCGGGGAAGGATGATGTGTTGGAGCAAAGAACCGGCACACCGCACGACATCGCCTCCAATGGCGGGAAGCCAAACCCCTCGTGAATGGATGGATATGCAAAGACCGTCGCCAAGTTGTAGAGAGCCGGAAGGTCTCTTCTGTCCACATATCCAAGGAACTTGATCCTGTCAGCAAGCTGCAGCTCTGCGATCTGCGCTTTGATTGATCCGACGAACCATCCTGCCTTTCCAGCAATCACAAGCGTGTAGTCGTTCCTGATAGGGGCGGGGAGCGCTGCGAAGGCCTTTGCAAGATTCGTGATGTTCTTGCGCGGTTCCACCGTCCCGACAAAGAGTATGATCTTCTCAGGCAACCCGTATGCGAGTCGCACCCTGCCCAGCAGCTCATCGTCAGCTATTGGCCGAAAATCCTCGTCGGCCGAATGATGGATGACGGTGATCTTCCACTCATCAATAGGATGAAGCTTGAGGAAATCGTCTTTCGTTGCATACGACCCAGTGATAATCTTGTCGGCTCGCTTCGCGGCGTTAGCGACAAAAATCTTCTGCCACATGTACATCTTCGGAGTAAATGTCTCCGGAAAGAGCAAGCCGACTAAATCGTGTACTGTCACAACGTATCGCATTTTGGCTCTGCCTTTTGGTTTTCGGTAGGCAAGCGGAAGAAGTGGCAGGGCGTACGCGGGTGAGAAGAAAAGGTCAATTTCATTCCTGACGGAAAACCTCGGCATCAGGAAATTCTCCCAGATGCGATTCAGCACCATTTTGTTGTATCCCTCGATGAGAATCGAGGTGAGATTGGGGGCCTGGAGATCGGTCTGCGGCTCGACGAGGAACAGGAAATACTGGTTGCTTCGATCGATTTCCAAAAGCGATCGTACGACGCGCTCGGCATAGACGCCAACGCCGGTCTTGCCGCTTACGATTGTTCTACCATCGATTGCAATACGCATCTGAGCTTCTTCTTACACTGTAGGAGGGCTAGTCCGCAACACCGAGAAGACTTTCTTGATCTCTTCAAATGTCAAACCTCTCAGCACAATCAATGCCGCCACATAGATAGCCACGCTGATGCCCAGCAGCAATAACACGTGGAAGGCCGGCTTCACCAGCAAGAAGGGAATCATGACGAGGCTCGCGGCACAGATTTTTGCAAATGGCTTGAGCAAGATCGGTGCCTTGATCTCGCCCCGCATACGGTTCACGAGGAACGTGAAGCCGAGCAATTCAGTTAACACCGTTGTGACCGACGCGCCCACTTGCGCATAATACGGTATGATGAGAAGATTTGCACTGACGTTGAAAATCACGTTGACGGTTGTAATCCTCAAGACAAATCTTTGCTGGTCCATTGCACCCAGGGAGTTCCCAAAGAGATTGGTCAGATAGACAATCGGAATAAACCACACGAGGATGGACAAGCAGATCGCAGCTGGAGCGTATTCTGGCGCAAAAAGAAAAGCGATGATTTCGTTTGACAGAAACGTGGTCGCGATGGCGATGGGAAGAGCAACCATCAACAGGTGCGTCGCGCTGCGTTGTAGAACGCGTGCAACCTCTTCTTTCTGAGTCCGATAGCTCTGGCTGACGAATGGGAAAACCGCCCCGCTGACGGCTGCTGTGATCATCATGAGGGGAAGGATAAGGTTGTAGGCCGCCCGATAGATGCCTGCAGATTCGTCGTTGATGAATTTTGCGATCAGAACCGTGTCGAAATTGAAATAAATCGACGTGAAGATCGTGGTCAGCGCAAACGGGAGCCCACCTTTGAGCATGGACATCATGAAGTCGAAGTCTTGCTGGAGTGTCGGCTGCGTGAACCTCGCGCGAACAAGCAGATACGTTACGGCCACAGACGCGAGATTGACAACAGCGAGAACCGACAGGAGTAGCAGGAGACCCGTGTCGTACGAAATTGAAAGAACAATGACAGCAAACTCGACGACCCGAGCCAGAGATAATATGCCTGTTTCGTAGCTGACTTTGTTCAGTGCGCGGAAGAGCGAGCCGAACGTTGTCCAATATGTTCGGAGCAGCGTCACGAGCCCAGCCAGCGCGACGATGTAGAAGCGCTCGCTTCCGAATGCATCCAACAGGCCGCCGGTTATCGATAAAGCGGCGAACACAAGAAACGTCAAGAGACCCTTCCACACGAGTGCAGCACCCAGCTGTTTGGGAATCTGTTCAGTTGAGAGCCTGGGGACTTCACGCATCAGGTATGTGTCCATTCCAAGGTCACACAACGGAATGAACAGCGCCGCGAGGGCGAACGCATAGTTGTACATGCCAAATACTTGCGCACCCAGGTAATTGGCAAGCAGGATGAACGAGACAAAAGCGAGGAGCTTTGTCAGAACGTGGAATCCAAGCAGGAGGAGCGAGTTGCGAAGTACAGACTGGCTTTCGATTCGTTCTTGCAATGACGATGAAGTGATGTTAGGGATGGTCGCGCCGCGAGTCGCAGTCGGTGGTTGGTGTCAGCTACTCGTTGAATAATACCGAAAATCAAATGGTGAGTCAAGGCTTCGCCCTGAGGTCTCAGCCGAGCAGCTCAGCCCGAAGGGCTTCGCCCTGAGGTCTTCGAGGTTGGGGCTCAAATCCGAAGGGCATAGCTTGAGTTTCGAGGTTCGGCTGGTTATATTGATACCGTCAACTCGACTTGGCTCCACGCCCGACGAAATAGACTCAAACCCGCATGGCTCAGATCGCCATCGATGCTCGCAAGTACTTTGATTTTGGAATAGGAACGTATATTCAGAACCTCTCCAGAGCTTTATCGGATTTGGACTCACGACACCGCTACTCACTGCTGGTGTCAGTCGAAGATTCTCCTCGTGTTGAGTGCCCACCGAACTGGACGAAGCAAATCGTGAACTTCAAGAAGTACTCCCCGGGTGAGCTTATGTTGCTCGGGTATCGCACGAGAAAACAGGGCGCCGATCTTCTTCACATACCTCACTATACGCTGCCAATCGGACTCAAGGGAAGGTCGGTCGTAACGGTTCACGATCTGATCCACGTAAAATTCCCTTGGTGTTTCACCCTTCCGCAGAGGATGTATGCCCACGCGGTTTTGAGCCACGTTGCCCGCCACGCGGGCGCTATCATAACTGGCTCAGAACACGCGAAGGTAGATGTCGTCGACACGCTCCATGTTGACGAACGGAAGGTCTATCCAATCTACCACGGCATCCAACCCGGATTCGAACGATTGCGTGATGAACAAAAGATCATCGATTTCAAAAGACGGTTCCAGCTGCGAAATCCGTTCGTCCTCTACGTCGGGAACATAAAACCCCACAAGAATATTCCTACTCTTCTCCAGGCTTTCAAGAGCATTGTCTCGTGGAGGAAAGATGTGGAGCTGGTTTTTGTAGGGGAACTCCTTTCTAACGACGAGCCTCTGTCGATCCTTGCACAATCGCTAGGCATTACCAAGAACATTAGAAATCTGGGGCGACTTTCGAAGGACGATCTGATCTGCTCCTACAATGCGGCGGAGGTTCTTGTACTGCCATCTCTTTACGAGGGATTCGGATTCACGGCTGTAGAGGCTATGGCGTGCGAGACTCCCGTGGTTGCCTCAAATGCAGCCTCTCTGCCGGAGGTCATCGCGGATGCTGGGATTATTTTCGAGGCCGCCAGCCCAAATGCGCTGGAAAATGCTCTCCGCTCCGTATTGGTTGATGCTCGGTTGAGAAATGAGCTCGTCGCGAAGGGGAAAAAGAACATTCAGCGGTTTTCATGGGATCGCGCTGCACGCGAGACTCTGCGGGTCTATGAAACGGTGCTAGAGAAGCGATGAAACGTGTGAAGAGAATTGGGATCTTTGGAGGTTCGTTCGACCCTCCCCACGTTGGGCATTTGATTATCGCTGAAGTCGCACGTCAGCAGCTTCATCTCGACAAAGTCGTATTTGTGCCAGCATATGTGCCACCCCACAAGAAGGGGAACCATGCTTCAACGGCGTCAGACCGGCTGCGGATGACGAAGCTGGCGGTGCGTACAAATCCCCACTTCTCGGTCTCCAACCTTGAGATGAGCAGGAAAGGCATCTCGTATACGGTTGATACGATCTGGTCGTTCAAACGACGCTATCCTTCCTCGGAACTGTTCCTGATCATTGGCGCTGACAGCCTGCAGCAATTCTGGACGTGGCGATCGCCACGAGAGATATTGTCACTAGCCTCACTCGCAGTCTATTCTCGACGCGGCTACCGGCGTCCATCGCGCTCCAAGATCCATGAGGCGATCGATCATATTTCTGGACCGTTGCTGGAGATCTCTTCCACAGAGGTTCGAAACAGGATTCAAAAGGGAGGATCGATTCAATACCTTGTTCCAGATCGCGTACGCGCCTTCATCAATCGCCGAAAACTCTATCGCAAATAAGCGCAATGCTCAAACGTCATGAAGACCACTGCTCCCATCGACGAAGTCTATAAGATCATCAACACGGATCATTATGATCCTTTCACGATCCTAGGCGCCCACGTGATCGAATGGAAGGGGAAAAAGGGCGTCGTGGTTCGATCGTTCATGCCGGATGCACAGTCGGTCGAGGTGGTCGAACTCGATCAGGAGAAAGAAGTCCGGACGCACCCGATGAACCGGCTTCTCGACGAGGGCTTCTTTGAGGTCTTCATTCCCGGGCGTTCCGACGTCTTTCGTTATAAGCTCAAGAAGACAACAGGGTCGGGCGAAGAGGCGATCTTTTACGACTCCTACTCGTTTCTACCCACGCTCACGGATTTCGATTTGTATTTGTTTAACGCCGGCGACCATCATCGAATCTATGAGAAGCTCGGTGCCCATTACGCGGAAGTCAATGGCGTTGGCGGAATTCAATTTGCCATCTGGGCCCCGGGAGCTCGAAGTGTTAGCGTCATTGGGACGTTTAATGGATGGGACCGGCGAAAGCATGCGATGAGGGTGCTGGGATCTTCCGGTGTCTGGGAAATTTTTATTCCTGGACTTCCTGAAGGGGAGCTGTACAAATTTCAAATCAAGACGCAGAACGGCGACATCCTAGATAAGTCCGATCCATACGGTTTTGAAATGGAGCTTCGACCCAGTACCGCCTCGCGTGTCAATATGTTGACCGGGTTTACCTGGAACGACGAGGCGTGGATTAAGCGGCGAGCCACTGCGGCTAAGCTTTCTGGGCCTCTCTCCGTCTATGAGGTTCATCTGGGCTCATGGGCACGCATGCCAGAGGAGGGCGACCGTTGGCTAAGCTACCGCGAGATCGCTCCGCGACTCGTTGACCACGTGAAGAAACGAGGTTTCACCCACATCGAATTGATGCCGGTGATGGAACACCCCTTGGACGCCTCGTGGGGGTATCAGGTCACCGGGTACTTCGCGCCAACGAGCCGTCACGGCCGGCCTCAGGACTTTATGTATTTTGTCGACTACTGCCATCAACACGAGATAGGCGTGCTCCTCGACTGGGTGCCCGCGCATTTCCCGAAGGACTATCACGCTCTGGGCGAATTCGACGGGACGCATCTGTATGAGCACGCTGATCCTCGAAAGGGAGAGCACCAGGATTGGGGGACGTACATCTTCAACTACGGCAGGCGCGAGGTTCGGAACTTCCTCATCAGCAATGGACTGTACTGGTTTGACAAGTTTCACGTCGACGGGCTACGGATCGATGCTGTGGCCTCGTTGCTCTACCTGGATTATTCTCGTCGCGAGGGCGAATGGATACCAAACCAGTACGGTGGGCGAGAAAATATCGACGCGATCGAGTTTCTGCGAGATCTCAACCGAATCGTCCATCAGTACTACCCTGGCGTGCTGATGGTTGCCGAGGAGTCCACAGCTTGGCCCGGTGTAACACATGGCGTTGACCGTGGAGGTCTCGGGTTCGATTTGAAGTGGAACATGGGGTGGATGCACGATATGCTGGAGTATTTCTCCAAGGACCCCATTCACCGAACGTATCATCACCGCAATCTTACGTTCGCGCTGCTCTACGCGTTCAGCGAGAGATTTCTCCTCCCGCTCTCTCACGACGAAGCTGTTCACGGTAAGCGATCACTGCTCGACAAGATGCCCGGCGACCTCTGGCAGAAGTTTGCCAACCTTCGAGCCCTCTACGGGTTGATGTTCGCGTTTCCGGGCAAGAAGCTCCTGTTCATGGGAGGGGAGTTCGGTCAGTGGGTTGAATGGAATCACGATACCTCACTCGATTGGCATTTGCTGAATTACGACACGCATCAGGGTGTTCTCCGACTGATTGATGACCTGCACAAGTTGTACCGCAACGAACCCGCGTTGTATGAAGTGGACTTTGAGTACCGGGGATTTGAGTGGATCGATTTCCAGGATAGTGCAGGCAGCATCATTTCTTTTGAACGCAAGGCGCGCGATGGCCGAGAGAGAATTGTTGTGGTATGCAATTTCACGCCCGTTCCGCGTCACGGCTATCGCATAGGAGTTTCTCAAGCTGACGTCTACAAAGAAGTCCTGAACTCCGATTCATCGTACTACGGCGGGGGCAACATGGGAAATATCGGTGAGGTCCGGGCAGAGGAGGTACCGTTCCATCATCATCCGTATTCCCTGAACTTGACGCTTCCACCCTTAGCGGTAGTCTATTTCAAACGAACGGCGCGGTCTTAACCAAGTTCTGCCCCGAAAAGATTCCGCTTAATTTCTAGAGCCTTCGAGGTCAACGCGCACGTCAGCATTGGGAAGGGTGTCACTGTGAACTCCACGGTGCACTACATTCTCCTTGCTTCTTTGCGAAGTTAGCTTTACTCTTTTTTCCACAACATACGTTCCACTCCCACATCCTCATCCCAGCATAACCGAAAGGATTTCCCAGCCATGCGTTCCTTGCTCATCGTCTCTCTCGCCCTTTCGTTGCTTTGCGGGTGCGCTGTCTTCAAGCCAGCCGTGCAGAGCGGGGTTCCTAGACCAGCCGACACAACGGCTCAGAAGCCGCCGACCGGAATGAAGCCATACAGCCAGGTCATCACCAAAGAAGCAAAGTCCGACACAGGACTCTTCATCGTTCATCGAATCAAGGACAAGCTCTATTTTGAGATCCCCGAGAAGGAACTCAAAAAAGAGTTCCTCCTGGTAAGCAATCAAGCGAAGATCCAGGCAGGGCTCGGATACGGAGGTGACGCGGTGAATCGCCAGGTGGTGAACTGGGAGCGGGTGGGTGATCGGATTCTCCTCCGGAGCGTCCTCTATTCATCGGCCGCGGCGGATAGTCTTCCCATATCGTACGCCGTGAAAAAGGCAAATCTGCCTCCTATCATTATGGGGTTTGAAATCCAGGCTGTGGACAAGGACAGCTCCAGCGCCGTGGTTGATGCGACGGATCTTTTCGCATCAGACGTGCCCGAGATGGGGATGGGGAAGTTCACCCGC
>JBBTCR010000295.1:0-2408 GCA_038043105.1 Bacteroidota bacterium | reverse complement strand
CTAGTATCGTGTCTTGAAAGTTATGTCCACGATTTTGGCAATTTATCAGGTTTCAATGGTTAGGGCACCTACGCCGCCATGGTCAAAGATGCTGCGTGATTGAGAACGTTAGTGGTGAATCGAGTGTAAGCCTCGATGGCCTTTACCTTGGCCAGTGGTCTGGGATCAGAATCGATGATGTTGCTGATGTAATCACGCTTTTCAGTGGCAAGATTGACGAGTCGAAACCAATCGGCCGAGGGGATAAGCCGCAGATAATGTTCAGCGATATTGCTCATAAGGAGAAGCTGACTTGTAAGGAATTTGGGGTCCATTTGAGGGGTCTCGATGGAGAGCAGCATGCAGAATCGAAGTACGGCTTTTCGGTGTAAACCCTCTCCCGTATAGGACCAGCTAAATGGGTGGGCATAGAATTGATTCCATGTGTCAATAAAGTTCATGATGGCTTCCTGGAGCGCTGCAACAGAAGTGAAATGACCGTTTTTCAGGCACTTGTTTTTGAGGATGCCGAACCATATCTCCACCATGTTCAACCAGGAGGCGTGGAAGGGCACGAAATGAATTACAATGCGTTTGTGCAAGGATTGCAGCCACTGGCGGCGTTCCACCCCGCTCTTTAGGGGTGAATAGGAAACACCGCTGAGCCTCGCCACTGTATGGCAAAAATCCTCGTGGAAGTGAGCGCTAAGGTTGTCCATGATGTAGTGGATCACTGCATCTGGGGGATGCATACTGACATGGGAAGTGAACACCCGGCACAGGGTGTGCCGATCATGGTTGGGGGTGCATTGGCCGGAAACTTTTCCAGTGGCCGGATTGAGGAAGGCAAGCAGATCAGTGGTCCCATTTCGGCGATAGTCAAAGTCCTCGAGGGCTGGTTGGTAGGCCGCCGCGGGCAGCGTGGGGGTGAGACGGGTGAGTGCCTGAATACATGTGCACTCATCGAAACAATACAGATTCTCCGGAAGGTGGGAATAGCATCCAATGATGTGTTCCATCTTGGGAAAGAAATCCGGGTCTGTGATCTGGAGATAGTACTTACGGCGGTGGGGCCGAAGGGCATGTTCCAAGAGAATCCGATGAATTGTTGAGCGGCTCATAGGCTCAAGATTTTCTTTGAAAAACCCCTGTGCGTCACGAAGCGACCACCGATGGACTCCAGGAAGCGGGGGAGTATGCTGGCAGTAGACAGCAATGGCCGTAAGCCGGGCAGCTTCGGAATAGCGGCGGGGCCGTCCGGAACGCTTCGCATCACAAAGGGGCCTGGCTTCTTCGATCCGGCACACCCAACGGCGTACTGTTTTTGCATGGGTCGAGGTAAAAATGGCAATGCTCCGATGATCTATCCCTCCCCTGTTCAAGGCAATGATTGCGGCCCGCTTTCGAGCCCTTTCCCCTGCAAAGGGAAGTCTCAGAGGGGTGTTGAGAGAATCGTGGACGGAGATCAACCTGGGCTTCATGACGTCGAAGAGTTCTTGGAAGTTTTTTTTCCTGCGGCCACAAGCTGGGGCAAGGAGCGGATGATTTCCCTCAGCCCCAGCCGAGACAGATGATGGCGCACGGTGCGCTCAGGCACCGCTACGCTGCACCGCTGTCCGAGTTCCTCAGAGATGATACGGCTGGACGTTCGTCCGTGGGTGATGACATCGGCGGCAAACTGTTGGATCAGTTCCGCCTTCACCGTGGCGCTGACACGGTAGTCTTGCTTCTGCCCTTGCCTCTGATCCAACAGAGACAGAGCGCCCTTCTGACAGAGCCGGCGGGCAAGCGATGCCGTATGGGATCTGGTTAGCTTGAGGGTATCAGCTGCTTGATTGTCTGACAGAAGGCCGCTGTTCAACATGGAGAGCAAGACGATTTTCAACTGCAATGGGTCTTCTCGGGAAAGCGAGACGTATCGGTCCTTGATGCCAAGATCGACCACAATCTCATGCGCATCTTCTCGCACTGTCACGGGAGGCACTTCAGGAACTGCCTCCGGCAGAAAGGTGGATGACCTTCGCCGCCGATCCTCCAAAGCCACGAGGCCGTCCCGGTTTACCGCCTTGATGATTGATTTGGCAGTATCGGACGGGATACCTAAAACCCGCCCGATTGCGCTACGATCAAGGCCTAATAGGTACAACGCAAAGCACAGTATCCGCTGAACAACATTCAGGCCGAAAGCCTCAAGCGCCTGACCCAAGCGGTTCTCGGAGAGGTGGGAAGAAAACGTGAGTTCCCGGCAATCTATCAATGGCATCTTTTGCATGGTATATCACCCACTACGTTTGAGTATTTTCCATAACTACATGCATAAACAACCTATTCATGGAATATAATATCACAAAGTGGGTCATATATCAACGCAAAAATCACAATTTTACATTGCCATTTTCAGGGACACAATTTTTGAGACACGATACTAG
>JBBTCR010000294.1:0-1348 GCA_038043105.1 Bacteroidota bacterium | reverse complement strand
GACGGGTTGCAGCAAGTGGATGTGCTGGAAAAGCTTGGCAGCCATTTCAAAATCCATCCATTAGTGCTCGAGGACATACTCCACACCGGTCAGAGACCGAAGATGGAGAACTATGATTCGTCTCTCTTCCTTGTGATCAAGATGCTGCGCTACAATGAGCGGCAGGGAATTGTCGAAGATGAACAGGTTTCCATCGTGCTTGGATCGGATTTCGTTCTTTCGTTCCAGGAAGGGATCGAGGGTGATGTGTTTGATGCCATACGAGAGAGAATCCGAAGAAAGAAGGGGCACCTTCGGAGTCAGGACGCGAGCTATCTCGCGTACTCCTTACTCGATGCAGTTGTTGACCAATACTTCGTGATCGCCGAGCGACTGGGCGATCGAATTGAGGATCTCGAGCGCGAGCTGCTCGATAACCCGACACGTGCGACGTTGCAGGAGATGTACCGGCTCAAGAGGGAGCTCCTGCTGGTCAGGAAATCGGTCTGGCCTCTGCGCGAGGTCGTCCATCAGCTGGAGCGGGGCGACTGCCCACTCTTTCGTAAACCCATCAGATTGTATCTCAGAGATCTGTACGACCATACCATTGCCGTGCTCGATGCACTCGAGAATGAACGGGAGCTGCTCTCGGGGATGATGGATATCTACCTGTCGAGCGTAAGTAACAAGCTCAATGAGATCATGAAAGTCTTAACGATCATCGCGACCATCTTTATTCCACTGACATTCATTGTTGGCATCTACGGGATGAACTTTGACACGAGTACCAGCCCGTGGAATATGCCGGAGCTCCGTTGGTACTGGGGCTACCCAGCAATCTTAACCATAATGGCTGTCATGGGCATTGGGATGCTCGCCTACTTCAAGAAAAAAAAATGGTTCTGAAAATCATGGCGCGATCGCAAGGAGTGACATTCGTGACTCGCACCTACTTCACGCGTTTTTTCTCCCAATGTGTTCTGCCGCTTGTCTTTCTCCAAGCATTGAACGCACAACAGCTCACAAGTCCGCTTCCGCCACTGAGGGAGCAGGCAACAATCCAACAGGAATGGCTCAAGGTCCGCCTTGAACGTGTCTTGCCGCAGGTGATGAGAGAACACAAGGTTCAAATGTGGATTGTCACGATGCGCGAGTATAACGAGGACCCAGTGTTCTCGTCGCTGGTCTCTGCCACCACGTTTTCCGCGCGCCGCAGAACGATATATGTCTTCAACGACCTTGGTCCCGAAAAAGGCCTCGAGCGTTTGGCGTTAGGAGGATCATCTCAAGGAGGATTGTATGTTGCATACCGGGATACGACGCTGAAGAATGCCGAGTTGTGGGGTGATACTCAGTGGCTACTCCTCAG
>JBBTCR010000293.1:0-4718 GCA_038043105.1 Bacteroidota bacterium | reverse complement strand
CAAGCGCAGGAAATACCGGTGCCGTCCTTTCCGCTTCTACGCTCATCCTCGGACGAATCAAGGGG
The DNA here is from genome assembly GCA_038043105.1 of Bacteroidota bacterium. Lineage (GTDB taxonomy): Bacteria > Bacteroidota > Ignavibacteria > UBA10030 > UBA10030 > VGWB01. Next base: position 4,653 of record JBBTCR010000293.1, on the reverse strand, counting down.
GTAAGTAGGCCCACCATCGGCGCGTTTTTCCCCTCCGAAACGGGTGTTTGCCTGTTGGTAGACGCAGGCACGAATGTCGACTGCCGCGCCCAGCACCTTTATGAGTTTGCCATAATGGGAAGCATCTACGCCAAGAAGATCTTCAAGTATGAAAACCCCAGGGTGGCGCTCCTCAACGTCGGGGAAGAGAAGCACAAGGGGACGGAGATTGTCCAGGAGGCCTACAAGCTGCTCGAAACGAGCAATGTGAATTTCATCGGGAATGTCGAGGGAAGGGATATCCTCAAGGGCAAGGCCCAGGTTGTTGTGTGTGATGGCTTCGTCGGGAACGTCGTGCTCAAGTTTGGTGAAAGTATTCCCGGATTTCTGAAGTCGCAACTGAAGCGGTACGCGGGCGGCAGCGTGCTGCGCAAGCTCTTGATCGGCATGGCACGCGGATCGCTCCGTGCGTCGCTTCGCGATATGGACTATGAGGAGTTCGGCGGCTTGCCTGTGCTCGGTGTGAATGGAGTCTCCATCATCGGTCACGGCAGCTCGAGCGCAAAAGCGATCAAGAACATGATTCTCAAGGCTGCCGAGGTGGCCAAGTCGCAGCTCAATAAGTACATCGAGGAGGCAATGCAAGGCGCTCCCAAATCCGCATCGGGTGAAGCAGCGTTGGCGCCCGCACAATAGATGAAATCCATGGGAAAACGCAGAGCTACAATTACCGCAGTTGGTCATTACGTTCCTGAAAAGGTGTTGACCAATTTTGATCTGGAAAAGATGGTTGACACCAGCGATGAGTGGATCCGGACCCGGACGGGGATCAGCGAGCGCCGCATTCTCGAGCAGGGCGCATCATCGGACTTGGCGGCTGGAGCGATAGAAGCTCTCCTTGCCCGCCGAAAGATGCAGCCAACGGAAATTGAAATCATCATCGTTGCCACGGTGACTCCCGACATGCTCTTCCCCCCGACGGCCTGTGTTGTTCAGGACAAGATTGGCGCGAGCAACGCGTGGGGATTCGATCTTTCCGCGGCGTGTTCCGGCTTCCTGTACGCGCTCGTGGCGGGTGCTCAGTTCATCGAGAGCGGTGCGGCCTCGAAGGTGGTCGTCGTTGGGGCGGACAAGATGAGCTGCATTACCGATTACACCGACCGCAACAATTGCATTCTCTTTGGCGATGCGGGCGCAGCCGTGTTACTCGAGCCGTCTGATGATCCGCAGTTCGGACTACTGGACCACAAGTTTTATTGTGATGGATCAGGCGGAGCGTTCCTCTATATGAAAGGAGGAGGAAGCTTGAACCCGCCGACCCATGAGACCGTCGACAAGCGCATGCACTACATTTATCAGGATGGGAAGGCGGTCTTCAAAGTCGCAGTGAAGGGGATGGCGGATGTCTCCACAGAGGTCATGCAGCGTAACAATCTCACTGGCGATGACGTTGCCTGGCTCGTGCCGCATCAAGCGAACCTGCGCATCATTGATGCGACAGCCGATCGTATGGGCCTCGACCGATCAAAGGTCATGATCAACATTGATAGGTACGGCAACACCACAGCGGCAACGATTCCTCTGTGTCTTTCAGAGTGGTGGGCAGCGGGCACGCTCAAGAAAGGGCAAAACATCGTCCTCGCGAGTTTCGGGGCGGGCTACACCTGGGGCGCGGCGCTGATGAGATGGTCATTGGAAAGCCCGGTGAAGAAGTGAGATCTGCATGAGCAAGATCGCGTTCCTCTTTCCGGGCCAGGGCTCTCAGTACGTGGGGATGGGAAAAGATCTTTACGAGCAGAATCGCCAAGCGAGAGAGATTTTTGAGCAGGCTGATTCGATCGTCGGTATTCCCCTCAGCAGGATCTGCTTCGAGGGTCCGGAGGAGGAACTGAAGCAGACGAAGAACACGCAGCCGGCAATCTTCCTTCACAGTATTGTTCTTTCAAAACTCTACCGCGGTCAACCAGCGGCTATGGCTGCGGGCCATTCACTTGGTGAGTATTCGGCCCTGATGTATGCTGGGGCGCTCAGCTTCGAAGATGCATTGAAGCTCGTTCGCCTCCGCGGTGAGCTCATGCAGCGGGCGGGGATCGAACAGCCCGGCACGATGGCGGCCGTGGTTGGTCTCGAGCCGAGTGTCGTCGGTGAAGTCTGCTGTGAGGCGTGGCCGACCGGGATTGTCCAGGCGGCGAACTTCAACTCGCCGGGTCAAATTGTGATCTCCGGTTCCGTAGCTGGAGTGCGGAAGGCGATGGAGCTCGCGAAAGCGCGCGGAGCGAAAATGGTGAAAGAGCTTCCCGTGAGCGGAGCATTCCATTCGCCACTGATGGAGGTAGCGAAAACTGGACTGAAGGCGGCTCTCGAGAAGACGAGCATTCGCGATGCCGGAATTCCTGTGTACGCGAACGTGACAGCGAAGCCTGTGCAGAAGGCTGAAGGGATCCGAGACCTGTTGTATCAACAGTTGACGAGTCCGGTCCGCTGGGAAGAAACGGTGAGCAACATGAGTGCGGATGGGGCGACTACATTTGTGGAAATCGGTCCCGGAAAGGTGTTGCAGGGGCTTGTCAGACGTATCCGGGGTGACGTCGAAACACGTGGCATCGAGAAGTTGGCTGATATTGCCAGCTAGCGCGTCAATAGGGCGCATGGTTTTTTGGAGATAAGTTATCGTTAGACAGTATGGGTTGGTTGGAAGACAGGAAAGCACTGATCACAGGCGCGTCGCGCGGAATTGGCAAAGCAATTGCGCTCTTGCTGGCCGACGAGGGCGCGGATATCGCGTTTACCTACAGGAGCGCATCCGCCGCTGCCGATGAAACATTAAAGGCAATTCAGGCGAAAGGTGCAAGAGCGATTGCGTATCAATCTGACGCGAAGGATCTTGCCTCCACTGAGAAGGTGGTCAATGCCGTTGTTGCAGAGTTCGGACGGATCGACATCTTGGTCAACAACGCAGGAATTACGCGAGATCGGTTGTTGGTTCGGATGACAGAGCAAGACTGGGACGAGGTGATCGATACCAATTTGAAGAGTGCATACAACTTCTGCAAGGCAGTCTGGCGGCCTATGGTTTCGCAGCGTCGTGGGAAGATCATCAATGTTGCCTCAATCTCAGGAGTCGTCGGAAACCCAGGTCAAACGAACTACTCGGCCGCTAAGTCAGGTATGATCGGGTTAACAAAAACTCTGGCGAAAGAGCTTGCATCTCGTAACATTCAGGTGAATGCTGTGGCGCCGGGGTTCGTTGCGACGGAAATGGTTGAACAACTCGACGTGTCCCAGGTGAGCACGCTTTCCGCGTTGTTTCCAATCAAGCTGATTGCGCAGCCGGAAGAGATTGCGGAACTCGTTCTGTTTTTTGCCTCACCTGTTTCAGACTACATCACAGGTCAGGTTTTGCCTGGAATGTATGATTGATTGGGTGAGGGTTTTACACAACCAAGAGAAAGTAGAATGAATCATGGGCGTACTCGAAAACAAGGTAGCACTGATTACAGGTGGCGCGCGCGGAATTGGGAGAGCGATTGCACTTGCATTCGCATCTGAGGGTGCGCACGTTGCTTTTTCGGATATTCAGCTGGTAGGTGCAGCAGATGAAGTGGTAGATCTGATACGTGTGAAGGGTGTGAAAGCGATGGCCCTCCAATCCGACGTGAGGGACTTTGCGTCAGCCCAGAGCGTGGTGGATGCCGTGATCAAAGAATACCAGCGAATCGACATTTTGGTGAACAATGCCGGCATCACCAGAGACAATTTGCTCTTGCGGATGACGGAAGAGGACTGGGATGTTGTCATCGACACGAACCTTAAAGGTTCCTTCAATTACTGTCGAGCCGTATCAAGGTATATGGTCAGTCAACGCGAGGGGAAAATCATCAATATTTCTTCCGTTGTTGGCTTGATTGGGAATCCGGGTCAGGTGAATTATTCTGCTTCGAAGGCAGGGGTGATCGGTCTGACAAAAACACTTGCAAAAGAGCTAGCTTCTCGCAACATTCAAGTCAACGCCGTAGCGCCGGGTTTTGTTGAGACTGCCATGACGGAGAAGCTCACGCCGCAGCAACGAGAGGCGCTGCTGAACATCATCCCGATGAAGAGGACAGCGAAGCCAGAGGAGATTGCCAGTGTTGTTGTATTTCTCGTGTCACCAGCGGCGCGGTACATTACGGGTCAGGTATTGTGTGTCGACGGTGGAATTGCAATCTAGAGGCATTCGGATCACTACATTCACTATCATTCCTTGAAAGGAGTTATCGTATGGCAGACGTCGATAAAAAGGTAAAAGAGATCATAGTCTCCAAGTTGGGCGTGGACGAGGCCCAGATTACGCACGAGGCGTCGTTCACGAACGACTTGGGCGCGGACTCTCTGGATACTGTTGAGCTCGTGATGGAATTCGAGAAGGCGTTCAACATCCAGATCCCCGACGAAGACGCAGAGAAGATCTCCACCGTCGGCGATGCGATCAACTATTTGAAGTCGAAGCTCTCATAACCTTTCTTGCGTTGAGGACGTCGGGGGCGAAGAGAAACCACATTCGTTACACCGAGATTGCATTGCCACGGCAACTAGGACCAAAGGACGAAGACCATGGCGTTTAGCGGACCAAAGTGCAGAGTTGTAGTCACCGGGATGGGTGCCATCACGCCGGTGGGGTTGAATGTTGAAGAG
>JBBTCR010000292.1:0-2652 GCA_038043105.1 Bacteroidota bacterium | reverse complement strand
ATGCAAATCGAACGCTTATCGAGGGCAATGACGTTTTCGATTTGCGCTACGGTCTGCACTACATGTATGCCGATTCCAACGTCTTCCTGGGAAACAAGTTCCACGACAACGTTGCCGGTGCCGCGGTGATGTATTCGACCGGAATTGTCATGCGCCGCAATGTCTTTGCCCACAATCGGGGTTTTGCATCGTACGGCATTCTCTTTCAAGACTGCCACTGGATGCAAGCGGATTCCAATATCGTCGCTGACAATGTCGTAGGAATGTTTTTCGAGGCGTCGACGGATAACGTCTTCCGCCATAATATCATTGCCCGCAACGACCTTGCTCTTCAAATGTTTCAAAATTCAGTTAACAATACGTTCGCAGAGAACAACTTCATTGATAATCTGAGCCCGCTGACGATCGTTGGCAAGAGAACGGAGTCACGGTGGAGCAAGGACGGCCGGGGCAACTATTGGAGCTCCTACGACGGCTACGACATCGACGCCGATGGGATTGGAGATGTGCCGATGAAAATCCAGAATATCTTCACGTACCTCGAAGGGAGCTATCCCAATCTTCGCCTCTACCTGTACAGTCCTGCCTCTCAGGCACTTGCTGTTGCGGCAAAGGCATTTCCGATTCTCGCCATCAATGAAGAGAGAGATGAGGATCCGTTGATGAGACCAATGGATTTGAACGTTCTTGCAGCAGATGAAGACTCGAGGTCGACGACACGCGAGAGTATGGTCGCAAGGAATCGAACGAGCTGGTGGTTTGGTGTCCCTGTTGTAGCATTTAGTGTGATTGGAATCTTGTATATTCGACGTTTGAAACGAGGTGCACGGTGATACAGGTTGATCATTTGACGAAGAGATTCGGCAAATTCACGGCGGTGAACGACATTTCATTTGAGGTCCAGCGGGGGGAGGTATTTGCCTTGCTCGGACCGAACGGCAGTGGAAAAACCACGACGATGAAATCGGTCGTCGGGCTGAATGTGCCCACGTTAGGTCGTGTCGTTGTCAACGGCATCGACGTGCTGCGGAAACCGAAGGAAGCGAAGCAATTCGTAAGCTATTTGCCTCAGCGCGTCGTATTTCCGGAAAGCCTCACTGCACGCGAAGTGCTTCGCTTCTATGGTCGAATACGAAAACTAACAACCGAGCGCGCTGATGAAGCGCTCGCAAGAGCGCGGTTCAATGGGTTTTCGGACAAGCTTGTGAGCGAATTCTCAGGCGGGATGATTCAGCGACTCGGACTTGCGGTGGTTACCATGCCAGATGCACCGATTCTGCTGCTTGATGAGCCTACCGCGAATCTCGATCCACATGGAGTAAAGAGATTCCGCGAATTTGTGCTCGAGCAGAGGCAGCGGGGAAAAACAATTGTCTTTTCGACGCACTTGCTGGATGAGGCGGAGCAACTTGCTGATCGCGTAGGAATTTTTGTATCCGGAAAGCTCGTCGCCCTGGAGTCGATCGAGAATCTCCGCAAAACCTTCCTGATCGAAGGCACCATCGAAGACCTCTATCTACATTACGTTGGGGAATACGAACATGAGAAAAGCTAAATGGATGTCGGCAACATATCTGATTTGTGGGACATCCTTGCTGTTCCTGACATGTGGTCAATCCGAGATTAAACCTGTCGATATCTATCCGGAGGACAACTGTGCGAATTGCCGGATGGCCGTTTCCGATAAGTCATTTGCCTCCGAGATCATTACCGATCAGCGCGAGGTGTTCAAGTTTGACGATCTGGGTTGCCTTGAAGAGTACCGTCATAAAAACCCGACGCTGAAAATTAATGCCATATTTGTTGCAGACTACGAAACGAAAGATTGGCTTCCCTATGCCAGGAGTGTGATCGTGAGGACGGGTATTGTCACGCCGATGGGATCAGGGAAGGTGGCAGTAGCGGATTCACAGCGAGCAAAGATCCTCGTTGAACGATTCCCGGCTCCCAAAGACGTGAGCTAGATTTCCGACTCCTGCTGTTCGGCCGTAGAGAAGTAACCCAATCTCTGAGACCTCCGAAGTTTTGACTTGCCCGCCGGGTTTTTTGGCGGGAGACTACGGAAGTCTTCTCTTGGGAAAGGACGATATCAAGTATGGACATACGAACAATCCTTGCCATCGCGAAGCAAGAACTGACGATCAACATTCGAAACAAATGGACGTTCATTTTCGCGGTCGTCTTCGGCCTGCTGGTTGTGAGCATTTCCTATTTCGGAACGATGGCCGAAGGGTTCTCCGGAATGCAGAATTTCACTCGAACTTCGGCCAGTATCCTGAACCTTGTGCTGTATATCGTTCCGCTCGTCGCATTGACGATGGGGACATTGAGTTTCACGGGTGATAAGGGCTCAACCGAGCTGCTGTATTCGCAGCCGGTCTCACGTGCCGAAGTGCTCCTTGGGAAATTCGTCGGCGTGTTTTGGTCCCTCGCCCTCTCATCCTTGGCCGGATTCGTCCTTTCCGGTATAGTTATCCTTGCCAACACGGGGACGGACGGATTGGCCCCGTATGCGCTGTTTGTCGTGCTCTCCCTCGGACTCTCTCTGGTGTTCCTGAGTCTTTCAATCGTTGTCTCGGTTGCCAGTCAAAGAAAATCCAAAGCGTTTGGCGTCTCGCTCTTCCTGTGGTTTTTTTTCGTTCTGTTCTATGA
>JBBTCR010000291.1:0-1888 GCA_038043105.1 Bacteroidota bacterium | reverse complement strand
GGGGTTCAATTCCCTGCACCGCCACCAGTCTTTACCCAATGGCGTCCGAGGGAATTGAACCGGCGAGGGGCGCCGAGCGAGCAGCGAGGAACAGCGCGACCTTGTGGAGCGCGGCAGCCGCGAGCCGCGCCGCAACGGCCGTAGGCGTGATCGCCGAGGCTCAGGCGGGCAATTCCCTGCACCGCCACCATCCTTTGCGACCTTGGCACGGTATCCTGTTCACACAACAGGCGGATATTGGTAGACTCGAAACAAGAAAATATAGATTCCCATACCTTGACGCGTAAGATAACGAAGGAGCGCTGGAGGAGGCACTTCCATGAAGCGGGATGAAATCCTGGCCCTGTTGCGGGGGTATCGGACCGAATTGGAAGGGTATGGTGTGAAGTCTTTAGCGATATTCGGGTCCGTCGCCAGAAACGAGGCGACTGAGGAAAGCGATATCGACATTCTCGTCGAGTTTGGCCAACCGGTGGGTCTTTTCGAATTCGTGCGGATCAAAGCCCGTCTTGAAAAGATTCTGAATCGGCCTGTCGACCTGGTAACGCCCGAGGCCTTGAAGAAACAACTCAAGGAACGGATTCTTAAATAGGCCATCTATGCCGCCTAGGGACTGGCGGCTACGTATCGAAGATATCCTGGAGGCCATCCACAAGACGCAACGTTACGTGTCGGGCTTGTCTTTCGACGAATTCTGCGCGGACGACAAGGTTGTCGATGCAGTCGTGCGGAACCTGGAGGTCATCGGTGAAGCCGCCCGTCATATTCCTTCAGAGATCGAATCACGAAATCCGGATGTCCCATGGGGGGAAATGCGGGGGATGCGGAATATCCTGGTCCACGAATATTTCGGCGTAAACCTCACGATCCTTTGGCACACCGTCAAGCAAAACCTTCCGCCGGTTATTGGGAAGCTCGATAAAATCATCGCAAGCAAGGACGAGTAAGCTCATCGTAACGGCCTGTCGTGGATTTCGGTACCGGAGGCGACATAAGGAGGAACGGGAAACGTGGGGAATGAGACGAAGTGGAAAGGGATCATCCTTGCCGGGGGGGCGGGGACCCGGCTGTACCCGATCACCAAGGTGGTGAGCAAGCAGCTTCTCCCGATTTACGACAAGCCGATGATCTACTATCCCTTGTCCGTGTTGATGCTCGCCGGGATACGGGACGTCCTGGTCATCACCACTCCGGAGGAACAGTCAAGGTTCCGGGACTTGCTGGAAGACGGTTCCCAGTGGGGAGTGCGCATCACCTATGCCGAACAGCCGCGACCGGAAGGGCTTGCGCAGGCGTTTATTATCGGCAGCGAATTCATCGGAAAGCAGAACGTCTGCCTGATCCTGGGGGACAACATCTTTTACGGTCAAGGTTTCCGGGAAATCCTGCGCAGATCGGCGCGCATGGAAAAAGGAGGGCTGATTTTCGGATACCGGGTGCGCGACCCGGAGCGGTACGGCGTGGTGGAGTTCGACGAGGCGGGGAAAGTGATCTCCGTGGAGGAAAAGCCGCCTCGCCCCAAGTCGAATTACGCGGTAACCGGCCTGTACTTCTTCGACAACGATGTCGTGGGAATCGCGTCAGGTCTCAAACCGTCTGCGCGAGGGGAACTGGAGATTGCGGACGTTATCAACGCATACCGGAAACAGGGAACGCTTCGCGTCGAGTTGCTGGGTCGTGGGTTTGCATGGCTCGACACGGGGACGCACGAATCGCTCCTCGAGGCGTCGCTATATGTGGAAACCATCGAAAAGCGACAGGGGCTCAAGGTGGCTTGCGTCGAAGAGGTGGCCTATCACATGGGATATATCGATGCGCGTCAACTGGAAAGGCTTGCGGAGCCGCTGAAACGGAACGGGTACGGCCGGTATCTCCTGCAGTTGCTGAA
>JBBTCR010000290.1:0-4059 GCA_038043105.1 Bacteroidota bacterium | reverse complement strand
ACGGGTGGCACTGCGGGAGCAAGGCGAGCTGAGAGACCTTCGCCGCGACGAACAACATTGCCGATGAGTTCGGGCACGCAGCAACACATGCGCCGCAACCTATACACGCGGCCGCATCCATCGCCTCCTCTGCGATAGGCTTCGGAACCGGGATCGCGTTTGCCTCCGCCACTCCGCCCGTCCTGGCAGAGATATATCCACCGGCCGCCATGATACGGTCAAGAGCAGTTCTGTCGACCACAAGGTCTTTGATCACGGGAAACGGCTTGGCACGCCACGGTTCCGCAACGATGGTGTCACCATCCTGGAACAATCTCATGCGGAGTTCACACGTTGCAATCCCTCTCCCCGGTCCGTGGGCGCGACCGTTGATGACAACCCCGCAGCTTCCACAGATGCCTTCACGGCAATCGTGATCGAACGCGATCGGATCCTCTCCTTTCTTGACCAGGTCGACATTCAAGATATCGAGCATCTCAAGGAATGATGCATCCGGCGAGACGTTTTTGACCTCGTAGGCTACGAATCGACCTTTATCTTCTCGGTTTTTCTGACGCCAGACTTTCAGTTTGAAATTCATTACTTATGGCTCCTTTGTCTCGATAGAAGTCCGACTTCTCACCTCGATGAAGCCGTGATAGAAGTCGGACTTCTTACTGGATTTACTTGTAGCTCCTTTGCGAAGGTTTCACGTATTCAAACTCGAGCGGCTCTTCGTGCAGATTCGGAGTCTTCCCGACACCGGCGAATTCCCACGCCGCCACATAGCAAAATTGCTCGTCGTTGCGCTTGGCCTCTCCATCTTCCGTTTGGTATTCTTCTCGGAAATGACCTCCGCACGATTCTTCACGATGCAGGGCATCCAGCGCCATCAGCTCGCCAAGCTCCAAGAAATCCGCAACGCGTCCGGCTTTCTCCAGCTCGGAGTTCAGTTCGTTCGGGCCACCTACGAGCTTTACGTTTTGCCAAAACTCCTCACGCAGCTTCGGTATCTCGGCGAGCGCTTTCTGCAAGCCAACCCTATTCCGCCCCATACCGACATAGTCCCACATGATCCTGCCAAGCTCACGATGGAACTCCTCAACGGTCTTCTTCCCGTTGATCGACATAAGCTTCTTCACCATTTGCGCGATCCCATCCTGCACCTCTTTAAAGGGTGCATCCTCCGTTTTCACCGTGTTGAACTTAGTCGAGGCGAGGTAATCGCCGATCGTGTATGGCAAAATGAAATAGCCATCAGCTAGCCCCTGCATAAGGGCGCTGGCTCCGAGGCGGTTGGCTCCGTGATCGGCGAAGTTCGCTTCACCAACCACGTACAGGCCTGGGATCGTGCTCATCAGATTGTAATCAACCCACAACCCACCCATAGTGTAGTGAACGGCTGGATAGATGCGCATCGGAACCTTGTACGGATCTTCTGCTGTAATTTCGTGATACATATCGAACAGGTTTCCGTACCGCTCCTCGATGACGTGGCGGCCCAACCGGTTGATCGCATCGGCAAAGTCGAGATAGACGGCTCTTCCTGTTGGACCAACGCCGAGGCCGTTGTCGCACAGCTCCTTTGCACGACGCGACGCGACATCCCGCGGCACCAGGTTGCCGAAGGAGGGATACAAACGCTCGAGGTAGTAATCCCTGTCTTCTTCGGGTATCTCCTCTGCTCGACGCGTGTCCCCTTTCTTTTTTGGAACCCAGATGCGCCCATCGTTGCGGAGACTTTCGCTCATCAAGGTCAATTTCGATTGATAGTCGCCGCCCTGCGGAATGCACGTTGGGTGAATCTGCGTGAAGCACGGATTGCCAAACGCCGCCCCCTTCTTATAGGCACGCCAGATGGCCGTCGCGTTGCTGGCTTTTGCCATTGTTGAGAGGTAGAAAGTGTTCGCGTATCCGCCGGTTGCGAGAACGACCGCATTGGCAGCGTAGGGTTCGATCTCACCCGTAACGAGGTTGCGACAGATAATGCCGCGTGATTGCCCATCGACGACAACGAGGTCGAGCATTTCCCGACGCGGGAAGAACTCTACTGTTCCAGCGTTGATCTGGCGGCTCATCGCCGAATAAGCACCGAGCAGCAGTTGTTGTCCCGTCTGACTGCGTGCGTAAAACGTCCGCGACACCTGAGCGCCACCAAACGAACGGTTATCCAGGTAGCCGGCGTAGTCGCGCGCAAAGGGGACGCCCTGAGCAACGCACTGGTCAATGATGTTGCCGCTGACCTGAGCGAGACGGTAGACATTCGCCTCTCGAGCCCGGTAATCCCCGCCTTTGACCGTATCATAGAAGAGCCGCCAGATGCTGTCGCCGTCGTTGGAGTAGTTCTTCGGCGCATTGATGCCGCCCTGGGCGGCGATGCTGTGGGCGCGGCGCGGAGACTCATGATACGAGAACGTGAGCACGTTATAGCCCAGCTCTCCCAGGCTTGCAGCCGCAGATGCTCCGGCCAGGCCTGTTCCCACAACAATAATCGTGTACTTCCGTTTGTTGGCGGGGTTGACCAGTTTCAGATTAAACCTGTGGGTATCCCACTTCTTCTCAATTAGTCCAGGCGGAATTTTCGATTCAAGCGTCATTGTGATTGAACTCCCATTGGTGAAGCTGAAGAGTGAAAACGGAGCACTTCAGCTTGTCATGATTTAAACCAGAGGAAATACGCCGGCATTGCAGCGAACGCCAGCGGAATAATCAGCCAGAAAATCACCGCAAACGCATCGATCAGCCATTTGTACTTCTTGTTGTTGAGTCCCAGCGTTTGGAAGCCAGACTGGAAACCATGTTTCAGGTGAAAAGCGAGAAAGGCGACAGCAATGATATAGAAGATGCTTAGGACCGGATCAGAAAACGCCTCCGAGACCATTTGATACGGAGGCTTCGGCTCCGCCCCGAATCTCGTTGGAATCCAGAACGTGATCAAGTGCGAGACCAGGAAGTAACCGACGAGGCTTGCGCTCGCAGTCAGCATCGGAGTACGTGAGGAAAACTTCGTGTTGTCCTTCAACCTGTACATCTCGTAGCCGACCGGCCGTGAGAGCCAATTCTTGATCCAGACGACAACACCGCTGAACATGTGGGCCAGGATACCGACAAACAAGACAACCTCGACTGTTCTGACGACAACGTTCGAGGACATGAAATGCGCGACCTGGTTGTACGTTTCACCACCATCACGCTTGAACAAGAACAGATTCACCGCGACGTGCACGAGGAGAAACGTACAGAGAAAGAGCCCACTGAGGCTCATGATGATTTTCTTGCCGATGGAAGAACGCCAGAACGCGATGAGCTTATTCATACAGAGCTACCTTGTGGTATGATCAACCTTCAGTTGAACTCGGTTCCTTTGTTAGCGGGAAGGCTTCGCAGCACGCTCAGCCGAGCGCAGTGTGCCGACCCGAAGGGTTCCGTCGGAAAGGCATCCCTTTCCCGAAGGGACTCCTTTGAAGCCGGAGATGGGATCATTGGGTGGATGCAACTGGTACTGATGGAACCGCGTTTTCTGCTGTGTGATAGTAGAAAAGATTTGGAGAAAAATCAATCAAGTTGTTGGCGGCAAGGTTTGAACTGCGGGTGGGGTTTTGTTCGAAGAATACTGTTTCCGATCTTGCTCCTAAATGTGAGAAAAGCGTATGTGACTTACGAACTTCTTCACGTTGCTTCGGACTTCCGTCGCACAAGTCAGAACAAGAGATGGTGAAGGCTTTCCGGAATGTCTTCCTTCAGTTCGAGGACACACTTCATCAACCTTTGAAGCGTCTCCTTTTTTAGACTCGCATGCAACTCGATTATTCTCTCTTGCCTTTTCTCTTCGAATTTCTCTGATTTAATCTCGTCGATTATGTAGAGCTGAACTATCGTGTCATTCACGAAAAAGTCTTGATTACGCTCGAGGTAGAATATCGTGCTCGCGTGGTTACAGCTTGGGTGGTACTTCCGGTTGGCCTTGTTAGTGGTACACGGCGTAACCACAATAGGAGTGGAAGGTAGATGAATCTTACTGAGTATGATCAGAAATTTCTCTTCGGTATTTCCGGCAGGGTAAGAATAGAGCGAATCCCG
>JBBTCR010000289.1:0-14834 GCA_038043105.1 Bacteroidota bacterium | reverse complement strand
GTACCTTTCCCAGTTACGTTGAAGTGGAACAGGGATGGGCTTGCCCCCCGATACCACGTTGAGGTGGACAGCACGAAAGCGTTTGCGTCTCCCCTCTTCAAGAATGAGTCTGTCACGGACACGAGCATCCAGCTCGCTTCGCTACCGTGGGCAACACGGTACTACTGGCGGGCACGTGGTGCGAATAACACTGGCAGTGGTAACTGGTCGGAAATCCGATACTTTACCCCGCTTGGCAGTACTGTCAGCGTGCACGACGTCGCAGCGGAATCGCCTCGGGAATTTCTCCTCGAGCAGAACTATCCCAATCCGTTCAATCCGACTACAGCTATTAGCTTTCAGCTATCAGCTAACAGCTACGTAACACTGAGCGTGTTTGATGTGCTGGGCAGGGAAGTGGCAGTTCTCGTGAACGGAGAGAAACCCGGCGGCGTGTATCGGATCACGTGGGATGCGTCGAGCTTGCCGAGCGGGATCTACGTGTATCGCTTGCAGGCCCGCCATAGTTCTGGTGGGCAGGTCGGACAGTTCACTCATTCGAAGAAGCTCATTCTGCTGAAATAGTATCGTTTGATATTAGCCGTAAATTCTATCTGTGCCCCGATGGCACCTCGGCAGTTCTGCCCTGGCGCTATCTCTTTTTTCGCACAGAGACGAGCATCGCGCGATTCTCAGCCCTACACACTTCACAACACCGATTAGTATCTCACCTCCCGAATCAGCGGCCTCGGATTCTTACTGAACGTGGACCGAGCCTGACTAATAGCTGAATCCTGTTGACCCGAGAAGAGACTGTTGTTCCAAGAGGGATTTTTTCGTAACCTGATAGCAATGATTTCACCATTTCTTGCGATCTGAGAGTCTGTGAAAAGAAGCTGAGGGCTGACAAGTTGCTTGCGCTGAAGCAGCGGATGTGAGGGAGCTGGCCACAGCCGATCGGGGGGTCAGCTTATCGATAGGAGAGTAATGGTGCAAAGAGATGTTTTCATTGCCTTCTCATTCATGGGCCTCTCGGTTTTCAGTTTCCCCCAGCAACCTTCCACGTCGAAGCCCTCCCTACAGGATTTCAACGAGTTGCTCAAGAAGGCGTCGATGACGTTTTCCTTGCCGGCGGATTTCTCTGAGGTTCCAGTCATTGACAACAACGATGTGAACTACCACTACGCAGTCGCCTTAAAGAAGGTCAAGCTCGAGATTCGATACGTCGTTCGAACGCTCTCCCAGGACATCAAAGATTACGAGGAGAACAATCGCAAAGGCCTGAACCCGAACTCGTTCTACGAAGCTTTGTTGCTCACGATGTGTCTCAACATCTCCGATGGAAAGCAATGCACTCCGAGCGCATTCAGTCCCGACGATGTCAAGAGCGAATTCGGCGCCGATGCAGGACTCACAGCCTTCGTGCAGTTAAACTCGATCTTTGGCAGAGGGTACAAGCTTTGTCTGATTAACGTCATCCATTTACAGAACAAAGCGGACGCATTTATTTTCTTCCTGTTCGACGATTTCCGTTCTGTACAACCGTATTGCTTCCGTGACGATGTGTTTCACGCACTAAAGTTCAGGTAGGCCGGGGTCGAGCCGTCAAATAGGCAGATTCGGACCCACGATAACATTGCCGCATTGAGAACCGCTATAACTTTCCATCAGAAATCTCGTCCTAATATGAGGACTCAAATTCCAAACTGAGCGTATTCGAATATGGCAGACGAATACTCACGAACGAGTGGGGAGCCGAAGATCTTCAATGTGTTGAGGGAGGATCTCCGCCGCGCTGATTTTGAACGCGTCCTCCGTCGCGACTTCAAAGAGCTGAAGGAATTCATGCTCACCGAGGAACGCCAGAAACAACTCAAAGATATGGGCCGGCTGAAACGCTGGTTCATCTTGGCCTGGTGGCTGCTGAAAAGCCTCATCCTCAAGCTCACTCCCCTGAGACGGCTACTCGTGGTTCTCGGGATCGTTCTGCTGCTGATTCACGTGGAAGTCAAGGGGGACACGCAGCACTACTATTTTCTTGGAGGTCTGGTTCTTCTGTTCGTTCTGATGCTCGAACTGAAGGACAAGCTGATTGCTCAGAGAGAACTCGAAGCCGGTCGCGCGGTGCAGAACGCTCTGATGCCCGAGAGAAGCCCCCGCGTACCGGGGTGGAACATCTGGCTCTTCACGCGATCGGCAAATGAGGTCGGCGGCGACCTTGTAGACTTCGTGCAGATGAGCGAAAGCAGATTTGGCGTAGCTGTGGGCGATGTCGCTGGCAAGGGGTTGAGAGCAGCCCTCCTTTCCGCGAAACTTCAAGCATCGCTCCGTGCCCTTGCACCGGATGCCACGTCACTGGGTGAGCTCGCTGCAAAACTCAACCATATCTTCTGTCGGGACAGCCTTCCAAACCTCTTCGCATCAATCTTTTACCTTGAAGTCCAACCCGATTCTGGGGCCGTGCGCTCACTGAACGCGGGACACATTCCGCCGCTCCTTCTTCGAGGAACTGAGGTTGAAAAACTGGAGAAAGGCGGCGTCGCGCTCGGCATCTTACCAAGCGCGACGTTCGTTGAGCAGCGGGTCGAACTTCAGACCGGAAACGTTCTTCTCGTCTATTCCGACGGCCTGACGGAGGCTCGAAACGAAGAGGGAATGTTCTTTGGAGAGCAGCACCTCCTGGATCTTGTGTCCCGACTCACTGATCTCCCAGCGGAGCAAATCGGCGATCGGATTGTTGCCGAGATCGATCGTTTCGTCGGCGAAGCTCGAGCGAACGACGACCTCTCCATCGCCATTGTCAGGCGACTCTAGTTCTTTTCTCTCCATTTTCGTACATTAGTCGCCACTTGTTTCCCCGTGGGAAAAGTGGTGGAAACACACGGGCTTCGAAAGTTTTCGAACCGTCAAAATGAATTCCTTACACGCAGCAAGAATTTCGAGGGAGTAATTCTATGGGCAAAGGAGACCAACGATCACGGCGCGGCAAAATCTATCGCGGCACCTACGGTAAGACACGCCGACGTAAGAAGAAGAAACTACATCAGACGCAGAAGCCCAAACCTCCTGAGCAGAAGGAAGCATAAATCGCACTCCCCCACGCAGGCAGGCCTGGGGATTCCTCAATCAGCAAATTGCAGCTCACGACGCGGCGCGTTAGGTTATCGCCGCGTGAGGTCCGTTTGTCCGTTCTTGAACCGGGAGCAACCTATGAAAAAGCCAGGGGCTGAAATTCAGCTGCTCTTAAGCCTGCTCGACGAGGCGTACGAAAAGAAAGCTTGGCACGGCCCGAACCTGCGCGGCTCGATCCGCGGCTTGAGCGCCAACGAGGCAGCATGGCGACCAGGACCGAAACGCCACAACATTTGGGAGATTGTGGTTCACTGCGCGTACTGGAAGTATGCCGTCAGGCGGAGAATGCTCGGCGAGAAGCGAGGATCGTTTCCATTGAAAGGGAGCAACTGGTTTATCCGACCTGGGTGGTCACCGACCGAAGAAGCGTGGCGGGAAGATATTGAACTGCTCGGGATCTGTCATCGAAGCATGCGGGATGCGATTGTAGGATTGAAAGCCTCTGACCTCGATATCGTGCCTAAGGAAAGCACAGTGAGCAACGCTCGGATCATCTACGGCATCTCGGCCCACGATTTGTATCACGCCGGTCAGATTCAATTGCTGAAGCGATTGATGAGATGATTGCGGAGTGCGGTTCGCGGAATGGGCCACCAAGAGAGTAAGTGGTCAAGACGAGCACGAAGACGTGAGCGCCGACCGTTGAGCAAAACGCCTGAAACGTCGCGCCGAGAAGGATCACCGGGGCAAGTTAGCGAATCAGAATAACATGCTCGACCCTTTCTGTTGAATCTCGATATCATTCATGAACAAATTCAATTTTATCATCTTCTTCACCATATTTCTCACCCTTTATGGTCTCATCAACTTTTACGTTTTTCTCCGTGGATGGCAGAGCATTCCGCCCGATTCTGCTTTCCGCGTCCCGTTCCTTGTGGTCTTCTGGTTTCTTGCGCTTTCCTTCATCGCGGCCAGATTCCTCGAAAGAGTCGCAATCACTCCGCTCAGCACCTTTCTTGTCTGGGTGGGGAGTTTCTGGTTTGCTGCGTTCGCGTATTTCGCACTTGCAGCGCTCGTGATCGACATGTTGCGCCTGACCAACTACATCGTACCGTGGTTCCCCTCATTCATCACCGATCACCATGACCGCGCAAAGCAGATCGTCGCGCTGGGCATTGTCGTCGTCGTTGCCATCTCGCTCGTTGCTGGCTACGTGAACGCACGAACGCCACGCGTCAAGGTTCTTCACCTGAAGATTCCTAAGAACGTCGATTCAGTCAAGACGCTCGATCTTGTCGTTGCCTCTGATATCCACCTCGGCACCATCATCGGGGCGAGACGCTTGGATGCGATCGTTGACACGATCAACAGGCTGAATCCTGACCTCGTGTTACTGCCCGGCGATATTGTGGATGAAGACTTGGGTCCGGTCATCAAACAAGACCTGGGCGAGAAACTCAAGATGATTCGGGCGAAGTTGGGTGTCTTTGCGATTACGGGCAACCACGAGTATATTGGGGGAGTGGAGGAAGCCTGCAAGTATCTTGCCGACCACAACATTACTGTCCTGCGGGACTCATCCGTTAACGTCAACGGCGCCATTTACCTTGTGGGTCGGGAAGACCGGAGTATCACTCAGTTCAGTAGGAAAACACGAAAGCCGTTGAGTGAACTAATGGTCGATGTTGACAAAGAGCAGCCGATCATATTGATGGATCATCAGCCGATCGGTCTTGACGAGGCCGCGGAGCACGGTGTGGATCTCCAACTTTCAGGCCACACTCACCACGGTCAGATCTGGCCGTTCAATCTCATCACGAAGGCTATCTATGAGCTCAGCTGGGGCTATAAGAAAAAGGGAGAGACACACGTCTATGTCTCGAGCGGCGTCGGAACGTGGGGTCCTCCGGTGCGACTCGGGAATAAACCCGAGATCGTTAACATCAAGCTGGCATTTGACTGAGTGTCGAAGACTCTCGAGTTCCCTCACCGTTTGGCAAGAGCACGCAGCCCCGTTTGACGCCATCAACAGCTTATGTTTCGCGGCGGATGGAACTGAGTGAACTCTTTTTTGTTCGCTTACTTCGCTTCAAATTCGTTTCATGAAATGATTGAGCGCCGTACTTTTACCTTTTACCCTTGAGGCGTTCGTTTGCCCCGTGGGACAGTGAGGTCTTCTTGACATTATGTCAAATATGACATACCTTGTTCTTGTGTGACAAAAGTAGACAAGCCCTTGGTTTGGTTGCATGGAGAGGTGAAGACTCCGCCATTCTCCAGCACAGCTCGGATTGAAGCTGGCTATCTGTTGCGACAACTTCAACGTGGAGCAAAGCTCTCATTGCCTCATTCCCGTGCGATGCCGTCCATTGGCTCAAGATGCCACGAACTTCGGATTCAAGATCAGAACAAAACTTGGCGTGTCATCTATCGGCTTGACGACGATGCTGTTGTGATTCTGGAAGCATATGAGAAGAAAACCCCAAAGACACCTCAAGAAGTCATCAAGAACTGTAAACGTCGACTTCGATTGTATGACTCGTAGTACCGAAGGAAGGGTATGAACACCGCAAAACGAAAGCGGCTTGAAGCAAAAGGTTGGAAGGTTGGAACCGCCTCTGAGTTTTTGAATCTTTCACCTGAAGAAACTGCCTATGTTGAGCTGAAGCTCGTCTTAGGTAAGAGCTTACAGGAAACCCGTCGAGAAAGAAAACTAACACAAGAACAACTGGCTCGTCTCCTTAAATCCAGCCAATCGAGAGTTGCGAAAATGGAAGCTGGTGATCCTTCCGTTTCACTTGATTTGCTTGTACGGTCTCTATTGATTCTTGGTACTTCAAGGAAAACGCTTGCTCGGTTGCTGGCGTAGCCGATTACTTTCCCAGTCATCCTATCCTCAACTGACCCAATACAGCATGGGCAAATGAGGCCTTCCTCGCAGAACGGCGCAGCGAGAAAGATCGATATCATCTCAATTGCACTTCGACGTCAGGTGTACTGATAGTTCATCTTAAGTACGGTTTTACTATGTCACCTCAAAATGAGTTCTTCTCCTCAATGCAGGCGGGCCACATGGACGGCGTTCGCGAGATTCTATCCTCCCACCCTGAGCTTGTAAACGCAAAGAACGAAGCTGGACTTTCGGCCGTCCTCTACGCGGTTTATAACGGCAAAAATGAAATCGCGAAGCTTCTCATCGATCGCGGCGCGCGGCTGGATATCTTCGAGGCAGCAGCGACCGGCACGCAAGATCGCGTCGAACAACTGTTGCATAAAGATCCAAACTCCCTGAATTCGTTCTCGCCTGATGGCTGGACCCCCCTGCACCTGGCAGTGTTCTTCGGTCGGGTCAACATCGTCCACCTCCTTCTCAGCAAGGGAGCAGACATCAACACTGTTGCGAAGAACGAAGAGCAGGTGACTCCTCTTCACTCTGCACTCGCCAATCGAAACAATGCTGCAGTCGCTCAACTCCTCATCGACTGCGGCGCTCATCTGCACGTGAAACAGTCATCGGGTTATACGCCGCTCCACTACGCAGCGTCAAACGGTTTGGAGTCCATCGTAAAGAATCTTATGACCCGCGGAGTTGATGTTTCCGTCAGAGGCAACGACGGCAAGACGGGGTATGACCTCGCCGTTGAAAAAGGCTACACAGCGGTAGCTGAGCTTCTCAAACGTCCATGATTCGATGTGAATCCCCCTACTCTAAGCGGGCTCTACATTTATCCCATCAAATCCGCGGGAGGCATTTCGCTCACCGCCGGACAGCTTGATGACCGGGGTCTGCAACACGACCGCCGGTGGATGGTGGTGGACGAGCAGAACACCTTCCTCACCCAGCGCAAGTTTCCGAGGATGGCGCTGATCTCGGTTGAACTTGCAGCGGAGCGACTCGTAGTCCACGCACCCAGCATGCATGATCTGGGGGTTCCCTTTCGGCTGCAGAACCCAGAGACGCTCCGCGTGCGGGTGTGGGACGATGTCGTCGAAGCTCACTCTGCAGGACGGGATGCAAGCTCGTGGTTTTCTCAGTTCCTCGGGTTCCCGTGCAAACTCGTCTCGATGACGGACAACGCCCTCCGTGTGGTCAATCCCAAGCACGGTCAGGCTCAGGTGAGCTTCGCGGACGCCTTCCCATTATTGCTCATCTCCGAAGCTTCACTCAACGACCTCAACGGCCGCCTTGAGACACCGGTGCCCATGAATCGCTTTCGGCCAAATCTCGTTGTGCGTGGATGTGCACCGTACGAAGAAGATCAATGGCAAGAAATCCGGATTGGCGCGATCTCCATTCAGATTGCGAAACCGTGTTCCCGGTGCACGGTCCCAACCATTGATCAGAGCACGGGCATCAAGGGAAAAGAGCCGATTCGTACCCTCACGACCTATCGTTCACGTGATGGCAAGATCCATTTTGGCCAGAATGTTTTGCATCTGGGAAAGGGGACCCTTACTGTAGGTGATCACATCGAGATCACCGTCCGACGTTAGCTTCTCGTCCTCATCCACCACATTCCCACTCTTGCACATCCCCTCGGTTCCTCGAGACCCTTCCGCTCTGAAAAAGCCAAATTGAGTTTGAAGGAAAAAGTCTCTACCGTGCCGTGAAGATTCCCGATCCCGCGACCGACAGTCGCCTTAACGAGCAGGGCCTTCCTGCGTCAGGACTGCGATGCCATCACGGGCCGGCACAAGAGAATACGAAGCTCTCGATATGAGAACGATATGAATACTATCAGTGAGAGAAAACCCACACTCTTACTGGTCGCCTTGGTACTGCTCGTTGGCTGCTCTACCAGGATATCACTGCGCTCAGGCGACCGCATTGTCTTCTTCGGTGATTCGATCACCGAGCTGGGCGTGAAACCGAACGGCTACATCACTCTGATCAAAGAAGAGCTGAACAGCCGCCACCCCGATCTCGGTATCGAGGTCATTGGCGCAGGTATCAGCGGCAACAAAGTGACCGACCTGCTCAATAGGTTGGGACGAGATGTCTTGGACAAGAAACCTAACGTCGTCGTCATCTACATCGGCATCAACGACGTGTGGCACTGGGTGCTGAAGAACCTGAAGGGGACACCCAAGGATGAGTACGAAAGGGGACTGCGAGAAATCATTGCGAGGATTCAGTACTCAGGAGCCGAGGTCATCCTATGTACTCCAAGCGTCATCGGAGAAAAGCACGATGGGACCAATCCGCAGGATGCTATGCTCGAGGAGTATGCCTCCATCAGCCGTCGAGTTACGATGGAACTTGGCGTTCGCGTATGTGATCTGCGCAAGTCGTTCATTGAGCACCTTTCGCAACACAACAAAGACAATAAGGAACAAGACATTCTCACCTACGATCGCGTCCACCTCAACGATGCGGGCAATCGATTCGTGGCTCAGGAGATCTTGAAATCATTGGGAGAGCAGTGAAGCATCGCGATCAACATACCTCAAACCACCACAAATGAAAAGCCCGACCTGCTTCCAGATCGGGCTCTCTGTTTAGGACGAGCAGCACTGGAGCGCTACTCTTTTTTCCTTCCACCGACCTTCTGATCCACCATCAATAAACCCGCAGGCGTATCGCCGAGGTTCTTCAGAAGCTCGATGATATCGAAGGCATTCTTTTCCTCTTCAACTTGCTCGGTGATGAACCACTGGAGCATCACCTGCGAAGGATAGTCCTTTTCCTTCAGGGCAAGCTCATACAGCGTGTTGATCGTGCCGGTCACTTTCTTTTCGTGCTCAAGCACCTTTTTCATGACGTCGAGCGGCGTCTTGTAGTCCGCAGGCGGTTTCTCGATCGCTTCGAGCAGCACCCGCCCACCCCGCACCGTAATGAAATCAAAGAACTTCATCCCATGCTCGGCCTCTTCATCACTCTGTAACCTCATCCAGTGAGCAAATCCGCGTAGGTTAACCGACTCGAAGTGCGCGGACATTGCCAGATAGAGATAGGACGAGTAGAATTCGTTCTTGATCTGTTGATTCATTGCATCCTGCAATTTCTTTGGAAGCATGGTCATCTTCTCCTGTTCGTGGTGGCAAATGGTTTTTGACGTATGGAATAAGAACCGTTTCCGCCGCTATTGAGTTCCCAACAACCCCACCAGCCAAAGACTAAACTCCGGTATATACGTGATCAGAAGGAGGGCGATTAGTTCTAACAGAATAAAAATCAGAACAGATCTTGAAATGTGCAAGATCGATTTCTCAAAGCGCAGACTGGAAAGAAAAAGATTCAGACCGACCGGAGGAGTCAAGTACCCAATTTCGAGATTGGTGAGGAAAATGATGCCAAGATGCAGCGGGTTAACGCCGAACTCCCGGGCGATCGGGAGGATCAGCGGAACGATGACAATAATGGCTGAAAAGATATCCATCATCATTCCGACGATGAGGAGGAAACCGTTCAGAATGAGCAGAAATGTCACCTTGCTGCTGATATGCTCGCGGACAATCTCGAAGAGCTTCTGAGGGACTTGCTGATCAATGAAGTAGTTCGTCAGACCAAACGCGGTGCCGAGGATGGCCAGAATCGCGCCGACAAGAAGCATACTGTCGATCATCACCCTCGGGACATCCTTCGTCAGCTTTAGATCCCTGTAGACAAACACTTCAATAATGAAGACATAGAACGCCGTCACGGCGGCCGCCTCCGTTGCCGTGAACGCCCCCCCATAGATTCCACCGATGACGATGACCGGCAGAGGAAGCTCCCATGCCGCGGCTCTCGCCGTCGTCAAGACGTTCTTCCAAGAAAATTCTGTCCGTGGAACATCAGCCACTAATCCCGTCCGAATGCTGTACACCGAAAGAACCCCAATCAGGATGAATCCCGGGATAATGCCAGCCACGAAGAGCCGGTCAATGCTGACGGCCGAGATCAATCCATAGAGGATGATCGGCAGGCTCGGCGGGAACAGGAGACCGATGCTGCCCGAGGCTGTCACAAGTCCTAAAGAGAACCGCTCCGGATACCGCTCTTTGAGGAGAATGGGATACAGCATTCCGCCAAGGGCAACAATGGTGACTCCGGATGCACCGGTGAACGCTGTGAAGAAGGCACACGTCATCAGCACGACGATGGCCAGTCCCCCCGGCATCCAGCCGAAGAGCGCCCGCGCGAGATCAACAAAGCGTTTCGGCGAGTTGCTCTCAGCAAGCAAGTAACCGGCAAAGGTGAAAAGCGGGATTGCGATCAGCGGCGGAGAATCAGCGATCCGATAGAGCTCGATAATAGTCGCCGATAGATCGGTGTTGGACGAGCTGAATCCATACAGGGCAAATGCACCGATGATGGTAAAGAGGGGAGCACCGAGAAGCGCGAGCAGAACGATGACAAAAACGATCAGCCAGACGCTCATGCCGCCTGCCCTTTCGAAAAGAGCTCGCGAGCGCTGAGCACGCCGCGGATCACAAAGTGAACCACGAGCAACCCGAAGCCGATCGGGATGATGATTTCCCCGCACCAGGCGGGTATATCGGCATAGATGGTTGTCTTCTCGGCGATCTCATTCTGAACGAAGGTGATCGAGCTTCTAAATAGGAGATAGCAGATACCCGCCGCAAAGAGATCAGTGAGAACGCCGACAGCGTGCCGGGGCTTGGTGGGAAGGAACCGCGTCAAGGCATCGATATTGATATGGCGCTTGCGACTGGTCGCCAGAGCCGCGCCTAGGAATCCGATCCACAGCACAAGGTGGCGGAGCAGAATATCGGCCCACATGATCCCTGAAGAGAAGACGTTCCGCAAAATCACCTGAAGGAACGCGAGGACCACCATGAGACCGAGGAAGGTGATGAGAAAAGACCCTTCAACCTTGTTGAGGTACGAATCCAACCTGAGGAGGAGCTTCATTTCACAGCTTTGTTGTTCTTTCGAAAGTCCGCAAGTGCTTGCTCGACGCGGTTGAGTAAGTCCTCGCTATAGAGTCTCCCCACCAGCATCTTCCGAGCCTGAGTCCCAACGCCGGCGTAGAAGGTGATGTCCTTTTGGTCTGCTTGTGTAACCGTGATGCCGCGTTTTTTCATTTCCTCGATCGCATTCCTGTTGTCCTCGCGGTTCATCTGCGTAAGCTTCGCCATATACTGGCGGCCGTTCCGCAGAAGGATCTCCTGCAAATCCCGCGGCATCGAGTCGAAGTACTTCTTCGAGATGAGCACCGCACCCGCTGAGACAGCCAACGGATAGTCGACCATGTACTTGACGCGGGTATACCACTGCAGCACTGTCGCTGCGTACGGCGGGGCATAGAACGCATCAATCAATCCGGTCTGGAGAGAGGTGAGCACGTTATCAATCGAGAGCGGGATCGCGTTGAGACCTAACACTCGGAATGCCGCGTCCGCCACCGGATCGCCTTCCCATGTCCACATCTCTACTGCTTTGAGATCCTCGGGCTTCCGGATGGGAGAGCGTGAGAAGACATTCACATTCCCCACTTCTGCCCAGCCAAGAAACACGAAGCCTCCCTGCACAAACGCGTCTTCAAATTCCTTTGCGAAATGTTCGTAGAGAAAGTCCATCTCCGTGTGGTTTTTCACCAAGAATGGCGAATCGAGCACCCGCACGTTCGGCGCGATCTCGCCCAGCCCGACTCCCGTAAACCCACCGCTCTGAAGCTGCCCAATCTTGATCTTCCGCAGCATGGATTTCTCATCGCCCCCCTGAACACCGCCGGGATAAATCTTGAATCCCAAGCGCCCACCGCTCTCTTTGCGGACAGCCGCATCGTACTCGCGCATGACGATCATCCACGAACTTCCTTCAGGAGCAAGCGTCCCAAATTTTATGGTGTACTCCTGGGAGAAGGCAGGAGAGAGTAGTACGTAGTGAAGTAGTAAGTATGAGAGTATTGAGAAGGGCTTCGATTTCCTCACTTCTGCACCGTGCAAAACGTTAGCGTTCTAGAAGAGGTCATTCATTCTCTGTCGCAACAGCGTGGCCTTCCGCTTCGCAACAGCGTTCGGGAGACGCGCCTCTGGCAAGACATCCAATGACGCGTCATCAACTTGTTTAAGAAGCAACTCAAAGAGTTCCTGATCCTGTTGTTGCACCGCGTACACCTTCGCGTAATACACATAGGTCAGCAGGAACTTGCCGCCGCTTGCGGAAAGAGCCTTCTCAAAATGTTCCTTTGATTTCTCCGGCTTCCCTCCGAGCGTCTTAGGAATGCTCCCTTCGATGCTTCCGAAGAACAGGTGTGCACCGCCGTAATAATAGGTGGAGTCCTTCTCAAGGACGAACTCCATCAGAGCGAGGACTTTCGGGAGGTCCGCAAACCCTCCAATATCAGTCCGTGTAATGTTGATGTAGCTCCCCCATCCAAACGCAGTCCAGAATACCGCAGGGACGTCTTCCTTTGAGAGCGTGCGCAACACCGCACGGAACGTTTCGAGATCCTTATCGAAAGCCTCTTTTATCGCAGGATTCTGCATCAAGATCCTCTTCCCATAGTCACGACCTCGCAGGTAGAAGACCCGTGCGCGCTCAGCACTGTCATCCTCAGCAAACGCAAGTGCATAGGCGCTGTAACCCCGTGAAGCAAGCAGCAACAGTTTCTTGTTCTCCGGGTCGGCCTTGATCAGCGCTTCCAGGAGCTTGAGGTTCGAGGCAAGGGCTTCATGCGCCAGTTGCAGATCCCCCTCTTCGTTAAAGGCCTCGAATCCATAGTCCATGATCCCGCCCAAACTTCGTATCGCGAGCATCTGGCAACCGGAAAGAAAAACGGCAAAGAGGATGATCATCAGTCTCTTTTTCATATGCCTCAGCAGACAGGGTTGCAGGGGGAACAGCAACCCCTTAATGAGTTGAAAGAACTTGTCGGAGCGTGTCCATCGTGACGTTGCCGCCGGAAAGAATCATCGCCACACGCTTTCCGGCGAGGCGATCCTTGATTTTGATCGCTCCTGCCAGCGAAGCTGCGCCTGCACCCTCAGCGACGTTGTGTGTTTCCTCTAATAACAATCTCATCGCGCGGCGAATTTCGTCATCCGAAACCAGAATGAAATCCGACAGATTGCGTTTCATGATCTCCACGGTCATCGCAAACCCTACTCTCGTTGCCAAACCTTCGGCAAATGTCCGCATGATCTCCGATGAAACGGGCTTCCCTTCTCGCCAGGAAAGATACGCTGCCGGCGCCTCGCTCGATTGAACCCCCATGATTTGGATGTCGGGGTTAATCGATTTGACCGCGGTTGAAATACCAGAAGCTCCACTCCCTCCACCGACGGGCACGAGAACAACATCCACATCCGGAAGATCCTCCACAATTTCAAGCCCGATTGTGCCCACCCCGGCTATGAGAAGAGGCTCATTTGCCGAATGAATATAGCGGTATCCCTTCTCCCTGCTCACCCGCTCGACGTACTCACGAGCCTCGTCGAAATCCTTGCCCGCAAAGATCACGTCAGCCCCGAGTCGTTGAATCGCTTTCACTTTATCGGGGTTGTTCCCGTGCGGAACCACCACAATCGCCTTTACTCCAAAGGTCCGGGCCGCGTATGCAATGGATTGGCCATGATTGCCGGTCGAGGCCGTAATGACGCCTCGCTTCCGTTCATCCTCACTCAGCCTCGAAACGAGATTGAGCCCGCCCCGGACTTTGAAAGCTCCAATGGGTTGGTGGTTTTCGTGTTTCACGTACGCCTGGCATCCAAGCAGCTCCGAGAGGCCAGCATACGAATACAACGGCGTGCGGTTGAGATATCGCTGGACAACCATTCGGGCGTCGAGGATATCTCGTATCGTCACAGCGTGGTCTACAGGCACAGCGCTTGTCTCGATGTCGCTTGCTCCTTCCGGAGAAATCACGAAAAATCGTTTGTCATGATTGCGGAAAATATACGGAAAAAAGGGCGAGTTTCAAATCAGAGAACCGAAGGCTCGTGCTCGGCCGCTATAACATCAGTCGATGGTGTTGACGATTTGTAACTCTTCCGAATAACACCTACCTTCAGGTTGGCATTTCGAGGTGCCGTCGTCGCCGACGTGGTAGCCGTCCCCTCTCCCGGCACATCAAACAACCGATCGTCCAGCGTTGGTCGAGCTACGCGCATGCGCATACTTCTCGTCGAAGATGAGGCAAAGGTCGCTCGCTTCATTCAGGAAGGTCTTGCAGCCGAGGGATATGACGTTGTCACTGCCGCAGACGGTCTGGCAGGTGAAAAGAAGGCGCGCGCGGGAGAGTTCGATCTCATCCTTCTCGACATACTGCTTCCCAAGAAGAATGGCTTTGAGGTCCTGCAATCCCTTCGCAAGGATGGCGTGAAGACTCCGGTGCTGATGCTTACCGCCCGCAGCGCGACCGAAGACATCGTCCATGGGCTCGATCTGGGAGCGGACGATTATCTTACCAAACCTTTTGCATTCAGTGTACTCCTCGCTCGCATCCGCTCGCTCCTTCGCCGAGAGCGACAGAGTCAGACGACCCTGAAGGTTGACGACCTCCGCCTCAGCACGATCACCAGAAAAGCCACCCGCACCGGCACACCGATCGATCTGACCGCACGCGAATTCTCGGTGCTGGAGCACCTGATGCGCAACCCGCATAGGCTTGTCTCGCGCACGCAGCTTGCCAAGGAGGTTTGGGGGTTCGATTTCGATCCAGGCACGAACATCGTCGACGTGTACATCAACCATCTCCGGAAAAAGATCGATCAGGGTTTCGAGAAGAAGCTTCTCCACACCGAGCGCGGCAAAGGATACTACTTATCCGACAAGGATCTGCGGAAAAGCAAGAAATGACCCTGTTTCACTCCATTCGAACAAAGCTCACGCT
>JBBTCR010000288.1:0-3133 GCA_038043105.1 Bacteroidota bacterium | reverse complement strand
CCCGAGCGGCGTGGTCATCCGGCCGGTGTACGACCGGAGTGATCTGATCGAGCGAGCCATCGACACCCTAAAGGAAAAGCTGACCGAAGAAATCATTATCGTGGCGATTGTCTGCATCGTCTTCCTGCTCCATGCGCGCAGTTCATTTGTCGCAATCTTCACACTGCCGACGGCGATCTTGATGTCTTTCATCGTTATGAAAATGCAGGGCATCAACGCAAACATCATGTCGCTGAGCGGAATCGCAATAGCCATCGGTGCCATGGTGGATGCTGCAATTATCATGATCGAGAACGCTCACAAACACATTGAGCGCGAAGCACTGAAACCGCCTGAAGAGCGGCGAGAACATTGGCAGCTGATCCTTGATGCTTCAAAGGAAGTGGGTCCTGCCCTTTTCTATTCGCTGTTGGTTATAACGGTATCGTTCATTCCTGTGTTCACGCTTGAGGCTCAGGAAGGGCGCTTGTTTAGGCCGCTGGCATTTACAAAAACGTACTCGATGGCGGCAGCGGCAATTCTCTCCATCACCATTGTGCCGATTCTGATGGGGTATTGGATTCGAGGTAAGATCCTGCCGGAGGAAAGAAATCCGATCAATCGATTTCTCATTCGGATATACACTCCAGTTGTCGAATTTGTACTGAAGTATAACAAGTGGGTTATCTTCGCAGCGCTCGCGTTGCTGGCGGTCACCATTATACCATTTGGCAAGCTTGGATCTGAGTTCATGCCCCCCTTGTATGAAGGTGATTTGCTTTACATGCCTACAACACTCCCCGGGATGTCTATCACCAAAGCACGGGAGGTGTTGCAACAAACCGACAAGATCATACGCCAATTTCCTGAAGTTCACCATGTGTTCGGCAAGATCGGTCGAGCAGAGACGGCAACAGATCCTGCCGGGCTGGATATGATTGAAACAACGATCATGCTGAAACCAGAGAGTGAGTGGCGACCGGGGATGACCGTTCAGAAACTGATTGACGAAATGGATCGAGCGATTCAGTTCCCTGGCGTGACCAACGCGTGGACTATGCCAATCAAAACGCGCACGGACATGCTCAGTACCGGAATCAAAACGCCGGTTGGTATCAAGATCTCCGGCCCGGACCTTAACACCTTGCAGCAAATAGGCAAAGAGGTGGAAGCGGTCATGCGAACTGTCCCCGGCACGTTGAGTGCTTTTGCTGAACGGGCAGTCGGCGGCAATTACCTCGATTTCGATATCAACCGCAAAGAAGCTGCTCGGTATGGCCTGACCGTCGGTGATGTGCAGATTGTCATTCAAACCGCAATGGGCGGCATGAGCATCACAAATACAGTTGAAGGCCTTGAGCGCTATACCGTCAACCTTCGATACAGCCGTGAACTTCGCGACAATCTCGAAGCCTTGAAACGCGTTCTCGTATCAACACCGACAGGTGAACAAATTCCCATAGCACAAGTAGCAACCATAACCCCGCGCAAGGGACCCATGGTTATCCGCAGTGAAGATACGCGTCCGAATGCATGGGTCTACGTAGACATCAAGGACATCGATGTCGGGACGTATGTGCAGAATGCAAAGAAAACCGTTGCTGAGAAGATCAAAGTGCCTGCCGGATACAACATCATCTGGAGCGGGCAGTACGAATATATGCAGCGTGCCGAGAAAAGGTTGATGTACGTCATCCCGATGACGCTGTTTATCATCTTCGTCATCATCTATCTCAATACGCGCTCCGTCACGAAGGTTGCGATCGTGTTCCTTGCAGTTCCGTTCTCCCTCGTCGGAGCGTTCTGGTTCCTTTACCTGCTTGGATACAACCTGAGCATTGCGGTCTGGGTGGGTATCATCGCCCTCGCCGGTCTCGACGCTGAGACCGGCGTTGTCATGCTCCTGTATCTCGACCACGCATACGATGATTGGAAGAAGAGAGGGCTCATGCGGGGATTGCAAGACTTGAAAGACGCAATCCATTACGGTGCGGTAAAGCGGGTGAGGCCAAAGATCATGACGGCCTCTGTCATTATCGCAGGTCTTCTCCCGATCATGTGGAGCCACGGCACGGGAGCCGACGTTATGAAGCGTATCGCTGCACCCATGGTTGGCGGCGTTGTCACATCCGTGATGCTTGAGCTTGCGGTCTATCCGGTGATCTATTTTCTCTGGAAGAGATGGAGCTTAAGGAAAGAAGCCCAGTCGGAAGGAAGACTTCTTGAAAACTAACATCCTAATAAAGGATCACATTCTCTATCCAAAAGGAGACATAATCACATGAAGATAAACAATATTCTTGCTGCTGGCGCATTGACAGTCGCTTTCAACCTGACTGGGCTTGCGCAGCACACACACGGCCAAACCCCGCAACAAGAGACCAAATCCGGCAAGACGTCCGACATGATGGGTAAACCAACAGCCGAGCGAACAGTCGACGGACTGCGCGTTCAGCTCTGGTTAATAACGCAGGATGAGCACAAGAAAATGATGCAGGAGCGGATGAAGTCCGAGAACAACATTATGGGAGAAATGAAGCATGAGATGATGCCCGCTGAGAAGGATTCGGCCAAGACGGATCACAAGATGGAAGGTGAAATGCAGCATGATATGAAGGGTATGGACCACAGCAAGATGGGAAAGGACATGAAGCCTGATACCAAGGAGGGGGGAACTAAAAAGATGATGGAGGCAATGATGGCCGGCACTCATCATGTTATGGTGAAGCTTCTTGACGACAAGACAGGGAAAGCCGTCGGCGACGGCTACATTATCGTTGCTGTGACCGCACCCTCTGGCAAAAGCTCGACCATTCACCTGGCCGAGATGATGGATCATTTTGGCGGCGGGGTGTCCTTGACTGAGAAAGGCTCGTTCAAGTTTGCACTCTCTTTCAAATCTGGCACCAAGACACACAATGCCCAATTCGAGTACGAGGTAAAGTAATTGACCTTTCTGAAGAAGCATGGGTCCATTTCATTAGGCCAAACATCCTGTCTATCGTTTTGGCTTGATCTCAAAAGATGAAACTGTTTACGAAACATATGGCTCTGATCGCAAGACTGGTTCTCGTTGTCACCATTGCTGCGAGTTCCGGATTTACGACGGTTGTGCATTACTGCACCATGGACGTGATGGATTGCTGTGACCCTT
>JBBTCR010000287.1:0-1391 GCA_038043105.1 Bacteroidota bacterium | reverse complement strand
GAGAGTGTGCCTGTTTGTTGAAAAAATGTCAATAGAATGAAAAGACACCGTTCACAGCTGGTAGGAACCAGAAGCGTTCGGTGTCTAGGGACGAAGTGGACAGCCGACAGCTGCACGAGCGTCCGGAGAGATGTTCGCACAATCGACGCCGTCGTCGTGGCGCCGACTGCCGCTCTGTCGCTGAGGACGGGCGGCGGGCGCGGGCGGTGCAGCGATGGACGGAGCCGTCGCCGGAGCGCTGTTCGTCGAGATATCACCCGTCGCGAAGGAGAACTCCCCCGCGTAGCGATACGGCACCCAGAGGAGCAGAAGGGCGATTGCGAGTCCACCGACCACTACCGCCTGCCACCGACGGTCAGCGCCCGCTCGTCCCCAACAGAACTGAGCGATCACCGCCGCACCGACCGTTGCGAGCACATTGGGCAGGAGCCCATGATCTGCTCCCCACTGCCCATGGGCCGGTCCGTTGCCGATCGCGATGCCTAGGAAGACAATCACGGCCCAGGCACCGGCCTTTTCGATGATCCCCCAGCCTCGCCGGAAAACCCAGACCATCAGAAGGATCAGGCTCACTTCGGCACAAATGACCACAACTGCTTCACGAATACCACTCACGGAGAACCTCCAGAAATCCCTCGAAAAACGTTAACGAAACACAGACGAAAAGAGCGTTTGGAAACATCCAAATATATCAAAAAATCACGGTTTTGTCAACCGTGATTTCTTCTGCGACGAACCCTATTTTTTCATCGCAGCCTTCACAAATGCCTTAAAAAGCGGGTGCGGATTGAGTGGCTGGGATTGAAATTCTGGATGGAACTGAACTCCGACAAAAAATGGATGGTCTGGAAGTTCAATGATTTCGACAAGATCTTGTTCTGGATTGACTCCCGCGATGATCAGACCGGCCTTCTCCAACTGTTCTCGATATTCATTATTAAACTCATAACGATGTCGATGACGCTCAGAAATCGTTTTCTCCCCGTAGGCTTTGAACGACTTTGTTCCCTTCATCAAATCGCAGGAATACGATCCCAAACGCATCGTTGCGCCGTATTTCTTCTCTGTGACATTGCGAGCTTGCAATGGGTTGAGATGGATGACTGGGTCTTTTGTTTTTGGCTTAATCTCGGTTGAGCTTGCGTCTTTGAGTCCGACCACGTTTCTTGCAAACTCGATACAGGCGAGCTGCATCCCGTAGCAAAGACCAAGGTATGGAATCTTCTTTTCGCGCGCGTAGCGAATCGCCGAAATAATTCCTTCAATTCCCCGCTCCCCAAATCCGCCTGGGACGATGATTCCATCAAAATCGGAAAGGGTCTTTAAGGAGGCTGGGTCTTTTTCAAATGTCTCTGAATTCACCCAGGTCAAATTTGGCTTGAGACCTTGTG
>JBBTCR010000286.1:0-4699 GCA_038043105.1 Bacteroidota bacterium | reverse complement strand
GAATTTGAAGAACAGCACTGGAGGAAACGACAGGTATGAGCGGTCGACATCACCGCTGATGACCTCGTTGTTCACAAATGCGACACCCAGTGAGTCCGACTGGAGCGTTCGATTGACGTTGTACGACCAGCCGACGTTCCAGGTAATATCCAGACTTGCTCCCTCCCAGAGCGGGCGAGACGTCCTCATTGCGATGCGATTGCTTTGCGCGAAGTTGTCGGTCAGGTTCCCCCTTGGCGCGCGTATCCCAGGAACAGTGTATCCTGTCAAGAAAGGAAATTTCCCTTTCGTTTTGATGATGACGTCGCCGTGCGGGTTGGAGGATAACCCTAATTGATACATGAACGAGGGGCCATAATCAGGCAAGGAGTTTTGGAAGAAGGGGACACGGCCAAAGACATTGGCAAATCCGGGTCGCCCGATGATGCCGCTGTTCTGACTTCTGTTCTGCTGCGTGAAGTTGATGTTGAGCTTGTCGAACTCGAAGAATGGGAGCTTGAACACAATGCGCGTGATTCGATCCAAGCCATCCCAAAGACCCAAGGACTTTGTCGGCGCGACCGTGTCACCCGGCAGCGGTGCGGGAATCAGTGGCTTCTCAGACCAAATTTCGTTGCCAAGAGTACGGACGTTGAGGTCGAGTGTTACCGAGAGGTTCCCTGTGTTTCCTGCGCCCTTGCCCAATTCTCCGGCCTGGGGATTGTACGCCCAATCGTACCGCGCGCTGTATCGCGTTGTGGCTGAGAGAATCTTGTCGAGCTTGAGGATCGGGGGGATGACGATCCGCGGATTAAGGGAAATTGTCTGTCCGTAGGACAAATCCGTACCGAAATCGATCAGCTTGGCCTTCCCGAACATATCACCCAGAATGGCACCCAGGGATCGCTGGCGACCGGAGGTGTCCGTTTCGAAGTTCAAGAGACTACTTTGTGCGTCGAGAGCGTATTCCGTTCCGAGATTGAACAGTCCCCCTTCCGTCACCTGCCACGTGAAGTTAAGAGAGCGGCTTGACGCAAAATTGCGGACTACCGGCTTTGACGCGGTCTGATTGCGCGCCTGCTCGAGTGTTTGCGCTCGTGCGAGTGTCGCCGAAGCATTGAACCCTTTTGGAGAATAGTACAGTCTCAGATCCTTCCACGGTTTAAAGAGGAAGAAATCGCCAAAGAGCGAGAATGGGGAAACAAAGTTCTTGTCGCTGAACTGCAGCCCATAGCTCGCCCGAGTGTTCCATTGCCACTGATCGAACGATTGAATCGTCGGGCTCCGGCGACTCGTCTTTGTGTATGAATACGCAAACGACAACCTGTTGATTGTTTCGGTGATCAACCAGTGATCAACCGGGACGTTGAACCTGATATTTGGAAGAGAGTACGTCTCCGTCACGTTGATGGTTTGCGATTGGAGGCGTACTGTTTCGGCAACCCGCGAGACATCGCTTTCGGAGCCCCCGTTCGTTCGCGCAACGTCGGCCGTTCTCTGCGCAGCCTCGTTCACGGGGATATCCGTGCCGGGCACGTACTTCGGGTTCTGGATCTGTTCGACGTGGGAATACGAAAACGCCAGACTCGTCCCAGCCCAGCTTTGGGGCAGGAACCGTTCGAATCCAATCGAGGCAGCGAGTGCCCAGTTCCTGTCCGTGTTGCGCGTTCCAAAACGATCTTCCAGCGCGTGAAAGTTGGGGTCTCGCTGCGTCATGTTGAGCGTAATCGTCGCGAGGTCTGCAAGCTTCAGCGACGTGTCAAAACGATATGCCCAGCCGGGCGTGTCATCGACCTCCGTCAGACGCAGCTCGTTCACCCACACCTCACCGTTCACGAAGGCAGCACCTTTGTTGGCTGGGTTGGTCACGCCGATCACGATGAGCCGGACATTTGTCAGCGTTGGATCGCCTCGCACCTGATATGTAGCTCCCGGAGGTCCGTTCGGCGCAGGGATGCGAGGGCTGAGCGCCTGTACGCTATCGCGACCTAGCTTGATGGCTGTGATTTCGCTGAAGGGGATGATGATCTCGTTGTGCAGATCCCAGCCGGGACGAATGGGCGATCGATACTCATAATAGTTCAACGAGTCCGAACCAAATCGGATGAAGAGTTCCAGGTCGTAGTCTGTGGTGTCACGATACTGAAATCGGTAGCCGGGCCGCTCATCTCCGTGGACGAACATCTTCATCGCACGGTAGCTGAAGAGATCGAGCGGGCGCACAGGATAGCGTTTGAGAGCCTGCTTGGATTCTCCGTCCTTCAATCCGTTGATGACAAGATTGAGGGATTGCTCATTGAGTCGAATATCGAGATCGGGGCGCGTTCGGTCCTTCGCGAGCGGCAATCCGGGCGGGGAATCATAGCTCGGGTTGTCCTCCCTATTGACAACACTCACGCGGAATGTGGTGTCATTCTTCACAAGCTCCTCCCACTGATTGCCGACGAGGTTGAACTCCGCGATGCGCACAAGCACCTCTTGGTTTGCCCCCGTCAGCCACACGCGTACGCCCTCAACCGTCGCGAACGACGGCTCGCCCACCTTCCGAGTGTACTCATTGATCGGTATTCGGATCTGGTACCACCGGTTTGCTCCTCCGGTTACAATTTTCTGAAACGCCGCGCTCGTCGTGTCTAGGAGGATCTCATACTCATAGTAGCTGTTGATGCGGTCGAGGACATTGTTGCGGTTGAGGTCTTCCGTATCGGGAAACCTTCCCGCATCGCTTTGCGAGTTGCCTTCCGTTCCGTTCACTGCGATGTAGTCCTCAGGCTGAAGTGATCCAAGAACCGGCCTGGCCCAATTGTCGCCAGAGGGATCGTTCGCATACTGTTGATACTTCCGGATGAAGTCGGCGTATTTCACTCGTTCCTGATCATCGGACAGCATATCCATTCCCAAATCTTCACCCGGACCCAGGATTCCGTTCCTGATGCCTCCGTCGAGGCCATCCTCGGTGTGCAGCTTAGGCGCCTCGCCGGGCGCGTTAGGAATGACAACCTCGCCGATAATTCCCAGATCGATGTTGAGCTTCACGGTTGGCTGGATTTCATCGAGGCGCACCCAAAGCTCGATGAAGTTGATATTCTCATCGAGAAGGTTCGTTGCCGTCGAGCCGATCAGCGTCTGGATCCCCGCCCAGGCCTTCTGCCGGTTCGCCAAGAGCTTGTTCTCGAGGTTCGTCGAATAGTTGAACGTCCCACGCTCCTGTGGCTTGAAGTAGAGGTTGAGAACCGTGATTTGGTTTTCTTCCGGCCGTACGCTCTTGTTCGGTCGAAGGTCCTTTGGGCCAATATCGCTTGGGAGCACGTTGTACCACGACAGCTTTCCCTTGTACTCGCTTTTCTCGTACAGGCTGAGCTTCGTGGGATCGTCGAGGGAAAGCGCATATTCCGGAACGGCTGCGTCGCGCCACGCCCCGAAGTTCACGCTCATCGGTATCGTTTTGCGCGCTCCCTCAAAGTCGTCGATATACGCTATGCCTTTTCCGCCGTCTTGAGAAATCGGGCTTTTGCGCGTGTTGGGATCAGGGAGCATGTAGGCCGCTTCGCCGCGCAGAGAGAGTGTCGACACCGCGTTTGTCTGGATGCCCGGCAGCCAGTTCAGCGCACGAGTCAGGAAGTTAAGTTCGAGGTTCGTTCCCCCATCGATGCCAAAAATCGTGTTGCTAATTGGTTCTTCGCCAAGCCTGACCTTATCGCTGAGCGTCTGCTGGTTAAGATTCATGACCGTGAACCCCAGCGCTGAGTTCTTCCCCACATTCAACTCACCGCGCGCACCAAGGAGCGACTTGGAGGCAAGTTGGAAGAGATCGTTCGCCTCATATTGAATTTGCAGGTTTGCGCCGGGAACGAGCAGGCTCTGATTCTTGATGGTGACCTGTCCGGAGATATAATCCACCGTGTAGTCGACATTCGGCGTGGCTTGCTGGCCGTTGACAATGACTTTGACGCTATTTTCGACAACATTGAAGCCTATCGAGTATGTCGAAGCGATGGACGACGTGATCGTCCCCCTGATCAAGAACTTGTTCCGCTGGCTGTTTGAAGCCCCGTTGAAGGTTGTATCATATACCTCGTGAAACATGAATGAATCTGCATCGGCGATCGTGCGACCTCGCGCGAGGAAGTACTGCCGAATGCTCTCGCGGAATGGCTCAACGCGTGGAAAGATCAATTCTCCGCGCGACTCGTTGATGGTGAGACCGGGCGCATAGTCAAATTTTCCGTCAGGTGGAGAGCCTGGATTTTCACCGTACCGATCGAGGCCAAACATCTCGATGAGATTGAACGCGGCAAGGATGTTGTCTTGCGGCTCCTTTCCGGGAACCTCAAACAAGATTTTCAGCTCAAACCCCTCTTTCTTGATACCTCGCCCGCCAAGCGGATAGATATTCTTCAACATCATCCGCCACGCGGTCTTGAACTGCGGTCCGAGCTTTTGCGGCCGCACCAGTTTCATCATGAGCTTGAGCGATTTTGACGTGTCACGTGAGCCGAAGTTGCCGATATCAACACTCCTCCGCGCGTCCGTCGGGTCCGGAACGGTGAACGCAACAGCAATGGCTTGCTCCGGCTGTATCGACCGATTCAGCGAAATGTATCCCGCATATTCGTGGATCGTGTAATCGCTGCTTGGATCGAGGCGGATGAAGCGACCGACCTCAACCTCACCGGGGACAGCGTTGAATTCTAACGCTCGTGCAGCGAGATTATTCTGC
>JBBTCR010000285.1:3075-6075 GCA_038043105.1 Bacteroidota bacterium | reverse complement strand
ACAACTCGAGAAGGCGCAGGCGATCACAGCGGCTCTGGAATCTCGCTCGCATCTCATCGTCGAAGCACCCACCGGCATCGGTAAAAGCCTCGCCTACCTCGTCCCTGCCGTTCTGTATGCCATCGACGAGAAGCGTAAAGCCATCGTCTCCACACATACGAAGAATCTCCAAGAACAACTTCTTCGCAAAGACATCGAGATCGTCCGCTCACTCGTGAAGAAGGATTTCACCGCCGTCCTCCTGAAAGGCCGAAAGAACTACCTCTGCACGACAAGACTTCGCGCTGCACTCCGGCAACAGAAACAATTATTTGAAAAGAATGAAGCGAAGGAGCTTGAGAGACTCAGCGAATGGGCTGCCACGACAACCGATGGCGACATCGAAAGCCTGCCCTTTGCCCTGAGAACCGACGTGTGGGCGCAGGTCTGCTCGGAGCAGGGCGCTTGCAGCTCCTCGATCTGTGAGTCGGATTGCTTCTTCCAGAGGGCAAAGGCACGGGCGCGGGAAGCCGACCTCGTCGTGATGAACCACGCGCTCTTTTTCACGCTGTTCGCCCTTCAGAACGCGGAGGACTTCTTCCTCTTCAAGAACGACTTTGTAATCTTCGACGAGGCACATACGCTGGAACAGGTCGCCGGAGTTGCCATCGGTAAGAGTATCTCTCGAGGTCAGGTGCTCTATGCAATTCATCGCCTGTTCAATCCAAAAACAAAAAAGGGCTTGCTCGCAAGGCTCCGCACAAAACGCGATCGAGAACTTTGCGCACAAGCCGAAGAAGCTGCCCTCTGGTTCTTCGAAAGTATTTCGCGTGCAGCGAGCTCCTTAAACCCGAAATCCACGTCGTTTCGAATCCGTACTCCACATGTCGTGGCAGACACGCTCACCACACCGCTGCATGATCTTCAAGAGGCAGTCAAGCATCTCGAGGATGAGGCGAAAACGAAAATCAACAAAGATGAGCTCAGCGCGGCACGACGTTTACTGTGGGAAGCGGAAGTACTGGTCAAGGAGTTTCTGGAGCAGCCCGATCCCTCCCTTACCTACTGGGTGGAGCTCTCCGCTGGTCGTTCACAGAATGTGTTTCTTCATGCCGCTCCAACAAGCGTCGCCGACAGCCTGGGGCCGAGGCTCTTCAAGCAAGGGACATCCGTGATTATGACCGGAGCAACGCTGTCACTGAACGGCTCGCTGGAATATTTTCAACACAGGCTTGGCGCAGCCGCTGCCGACACGCTCGTTCTTGATACGCCGTTCAACTTTCAAAAGCAAATGCGGATCGTGTTGGCAAAAGATGTCCCGCCACCAGATGATCCGGAGTTCGAGCGCGAGCTGCCGGAGTGGATCCACAGGGCCGTTCTCCGGTCAAAGGGGAGAGCACTCGTCCTCTTCACCAACGCCTCCCTGCTGCGACGGGTTGCCGATCAATTGCGTGCGGAGCTTGAATCCAATGGAATTACGTTGCTGCTACAGGATGGGACGGTGTCCCGACACTCGCTGCTGGAGGAGTTCAAAACGGATGTGAGTTCTGTGTTGTTTGGGTTGGACAGTTTTTGGATGGGTGTAGATGTGCCGGGCAAAGCACTGGAGCACGTCATCATCACCCGTCTCCCCTTTGCGGTTCCCGATCATCCGCTGATCCAGTCCAGGATCGAATTCATCGACCAGCGGGGTGGCAATGCGTTCATGGACTACACGTTGCCCGAGGCCGTGCTCAAGTTCAGACAGGGTGCCGGACGGTTGATCCGGTCGACAACCGATGTTGGGATGGTCACCGTGCTTGATTCGCGCATCCTCACCAAGCGCTACGGCGATATGTTCATCCGTTCGCTGCCGGCATGTCCAATCGAGATTCTTTCAGCAGGCGGAGAAGTGGAGGAGTACGAGAGGTCTGAATGAGCATGGTGAGGTGCCACGCACTTTGGAAGTGAGTGGCACGTGCCTCGTCACGCGAGGCCGTTGAGTGTCCAGGTTTGTCCAACCGATTCCAGCGCGATCCGGTCAGTCGCTTCTCCCACCGCTGCTTTGAATCTCTGAAGAGGTTCCATCGTCGGCTCATCGCTTTGAATGAACGTGCGCCAATGGATGGGAAGAACGTGCCGGGCTCCGAGGTGGTTCGCCATCTCGAGCGCTTGCTCGGGATTTGAGTGATTGAAGATCCATGGATCATACGCGCCGATGGGCATGATTGCTACATCGATGAGAATGTTCCGGTCGCCGATGTTCTTGAAATACTCTTGATAGGCGGTGTCGCCACCGAAGAGAACGTGGTGACCGTTCTTCGAAATGAGATACGCGTTGAAGCTCCTCCCATTCCAATCACCCTTCGACCGGTCGCTTTCCCACGGATATCTCCAACCAAAGTGCTTTACTTGGATGGCCTCGATTTCGACCTCGCCGATCTTGACCTTCTCGCCCCAATCGAGTTCGTAGACTTCCTTCCGTTCCAGGTTCTCGATAACGTCAAGGGTGTTTTTTGCCATCACCATCGGGATCTTTTCATCGAATCTTTCCAACGACGGTAGGTCGAGATGGTCCATGTGAGCGTGAGAAACGAGGATTAGATCGATGGGCGGGAGGCTCTCAAATGTTAGCGCCGGCGAGATCAGCCTCTTTGGACCAAGTGTGAAGAGTCCGAAGAAATTCACACCAATGCGCTGCGAGAATACGGGGTCCGTGATGATGTTCGTCCCGAAGAAGTTGATCAAAACGGTCGCGTGACCGAGCCACGCTGCAGTGATCGTTGAATCGTCCCACGTTGTCGGATCCGGCCGAAACTCCGGCTCGACCGTATCGTGATTTCCAAAAATCAATTCCCATCGCGAGCGCTTTGGCTCCACGCTTTGCCCGAGAAGAACTCTCGGTGCGGCAACGCTGAGACCTAACGCCTTGAGGAACTTTCGCCGAGTGCTCATGTAATGAGTTGCCTCAAGAATCGATGACAAAACGGATGATTATTGTCTTTGTAAACAGAAATGCTGCTCAAAGAATTCCCCTGGGCA